>NZ_JADWOW010000006.1:0-763 GCF_015767455.1 Brevundimonas sp. BAL450 | reverse complement strand
CCGGCGGCCGGGGCGGGCGGGGTGATCAGGCCCGTAAAGGATCGTGTCCGGAGCGGAGATGGGTCCTCGGGACAAGCCCGAGGATGACGGGTTTGGTGGCGGTGGTGACATCACGGCCCCTGTCCGGGGGTGTGAGACTCCGGCGGCGAAAAACAGTGCAACGCGGTTTCGGCGTCGAGCGTCTGTTCGGCGCGGGCGGTGACGGCCTGCAGTTCGGCGATGAGGCGGGCGAGATCCCTGGCGGGCAAGGGATCGGGGACCGCGTCGGCGGCGGTGCCGTCCGGCGGGGCGTCGTCGGCGCGGGGCGGTTGGTGAGACTCCGGAGCGGAAAAACAGTGCAACGGGGGTGCAAGATCCTGCTGGAGGGCGGCGGTCTCCGCCTGACGGGCGACGGCGGCCAATTGGGTGGTGAGGCGCACCAGATCGTCGGCGGGTTCGGGTTCGGGTTCGGGCTCTGGCGGTTCAGGTTCGGGATCGGAAAAACAGTGCAACTGGAGTGCAACGTCTTCCTCCCCAGCGGCGCTTTCGGCCGCCTCTCGGGCCTCGATCTCGGTGAAGGGCACGAGGGGCTTGAGCTCCTTGTACAGGCGCAGCCAGCCGCGGGCCTGGATCAGCTGCCCGGCGGCCACGGCGGCCTGGACGTGGGACCAGCATTTGTCGACCACCTGCGAGGTGGTGAGGGGCGTCCCCGATGGCGCCTCCGGCGCCTCGGGGATGACAAGGGGCTCGTCCTGCGCCGGCGGCGCCGGGTCGGGCGCGAGGG
>NZ_JADWOW010000059.1:0-102552 GCF_015767455.1 Brevundimonas sp. BAL450 | reverse complement strand
CGGCGTGCGTGAGCCGCTCAACCGGCGCGCCACCATCGACATCAACTTCTAAGGGCCAAACCCTCCCGGCTTCGGCCGGGAGGGACGCTCCTGAAGATGTCGACGGCCATCGGCCAAGACTTCAAAACGCCCGCCCGGCTCACGCCAGGCGGGCGTTTTTCATGGGCGATGAGGAAAAAGCTCAGGCTGCCGGGAACAGGCGTCGCCGAATGTCGCCCGCCGCCTGGGGGGCGAGGGCCCAGGGCTCGACGAAATAGCGGTGGAACAGGCGCTTCGGTTCGGTGGCGAAACGCCAGAGCCATTCCACGCCCAGCCGGCCTGTCCAGCGGGGCGGCGTGGCCACCACACCCGCCTCATAGGCCAGGGCGCCGCCGATGGGCATGATCACGCACGGCGGGAGACGGTCGCGGTTGGTCTCGATCCAGGTCTCCTGACGCGGCATGCCCATGCCGACGAGCAGAATGTCGGGCTGATGGTTGCGGATGGCCGCCAGGACGGCGTCGTTCTCCGGCCCCGTCACGTCGAAGAAGCCGTTGCGGGTGGACAGCGTCAGGCCGGGATGGCGTTCCGTGATCGCGGCGACCGCCTTCTCCCCCACCCCCGGCGCGCAGCCCAGGTGGAACACACGCCAGCCGTCGGCTGCGGCGCGGCGCCAGAACGCCTCGCGCCAGTCCAGATAGGTCAGGCGGTGCGCCCGCCCCACGTCCTGCCCCATCAGCCGGCCCCAGGCGATCAGCGGCGTGGAATCGATCTCCACCCGGTCGGCGCGGGCGTACAGGGCCGCCATGGCGGGGGTGCGCCGCCACAGATGCAGGCTGTGAAGATTGTGATTGACGATCAGGGCGGGGCCACGGGCGGCGACGCGGGCGCCGATGAAATCCAGCAGCTGGTCCGTCGTCATGACGTCCACTTCGCCGCCCAGGAGGCGGATGCGGCGCGGCGGCGTGGCCGGATCGGTCATGTCAGCGACGTCCCTCATGGGACCAATGTCCCATATCGGGGTTTCCCGCCCCTCAGCGAGGACGGTTAACGGCGTGTGACCAATGGGTGAAGCGTCGCCGCCGGGGTGGCGCGGACCCGTTCGTCCCGCTATGCCGCCATGAAGATTTCCCAGAGAGGACCAGCCCATGCGCGTGGCGATGATCGGAACCGGCTATGTGGGCCTCGTCTCGGGCGCCTGTTTCGCTGACTTCGGCCACCGCGTGGTGTGCATCGACACGGACGAGGCCAAGATCGCCCGTCTGAAGGGCGGCGGCATTCCCATCTACGAGCCGGGTCTGGACGCCCTGGTGGCCAACAATGTGCGCGACGGCCGGCTGAGCTTCGCCACCGATCCGGCCGAGGCGATCGCGGAGGCCGACGCCGTGTTCATCGCCGTGGGCACGCCGTCGCGTCGCGGCGACGGCCATGCGGACCTGTCCTACGTCCACGCCGCCGCTGCCGAAATCGCGGACCTGATGCAGGGCTTCACCGTGGTCGTGACCAAGTCGACAGTGCCGGTGGGCGCCGGCGACGAGATCGAGCGCATCATCCGCGAGCGCCGTCCGGACGCCGAGTTCGCTGTCGTCTCCAACCCTGAGTTCCTGCGCGAGGGCGCGGCCATCGAGGACTTCAAGCGCCCCGACCGGGTGGTTGTCGGGACCGACGACGAGCGCGCGCGCGAGGTGATGCGCGAGTTGTACCGGCCGCTGAAGCTGAACGAGACGCCGATCCTGTTCACCGGACGCCGCACATCCGAACTGATCAAATATGCGGCCAACGCCTTCCTGGCCATGAAGATCACCTTCATCAACGAGATGGCGGACCTGTGCGAGGCCGTGGGCGCTGACGTGCAGCAACTGGCCCGCGGGATCGGCCTGGACAACCGCATCGGGTCCAAATTCCTCAACGCCGGGCCGGGCTACGGCGGCAGCTGCTTTCCCAAGGACACCCTGGCCCTGGTGCGCACCGCCGACGACGCGGGCTCGCCCGTGCGGCTGGTGAAGACCACGGTGGAGGTCAACGACGCGCGCAAGAAGGCCATGGCCGGACGGGTGACCGAGGCGGCGGGCGAGCTGAAGGGCAAGACCGTCGCCATCCTGGGCCTGACGTTCAAGCCCAACACCGACGACATGCGTGACGCGCCGTCGCTGGACGTGGTTCCGGCCCTGCTGGCCATGGGGGCGGCCGTCCGGGCCTTCGATCCCGAAGGCATGGAGGAGGCGGCCAAGGTTCTCGACGGCCTGACCTTCGTGGACGGTCCGTACTCGGCGGTCGAGGGCGCGGACGTGGCGGTGATCCTGACCGAATGGGACCAGTTCCGGGCGCTGGACCTGGACCGGCTCAAGGGGCTGATGAAGGCTCCCGTGGTGGTGGATCTGCGCAACGTCTACCGGCCCGAGGACATGCGGGCGCACGGGTTCAAATACAGCTCCATCGGGCGGGCCTAGGTCAGCTTGTCGGCCTTTCGCAGGTCGGGGAACAGCCTGGCCCAGATGCCGGTGGAGGCCAGGGCGCCGAAGCCGCCGAACACAGCCGCGCCCACGGGCCCCAGGAAACGCACCGCCACGCCGGAATAGGCCTCGCCCAGTTCGTTGGAGGCGCCGATGAACAGCATGGACACCGAACTGACCCGGCCGCGCATGTGATCCGGCGTGGCCAGCTGGATCAGGGTCTGGCGGATGTTGACGCTGATCATGTCCGCCGCCCCGCCCAGGAACAGCACCATCACCGACAGCCAGAACCACTGGGACAGGCCGAAGGTCAGGGTGCACAGGCCGAACACGGCCACAGCGCCGAACATCCACCACCCCCCGCGCCGCCGGATCGGAAAGCGCGACAGCCACACCGCCACCGTCAGGGCGCCCACGCCGAACGAGGCGCGCAGCAGGCCGAAGCCCTCGGGCCCCACATGCAGGATGTCGCGGGCGAAGATGGGGGTCAGCAAGGCTACGCCCGCCAGCAGCACCACGATCAGGTCCAGCGAGATGGCCCCCAGCACCATCTTGGTCTTCCAGACATAGGCCAGCCCCTCCTGCACCGCGGCGAAGCGGGACGGGCCGCCCGGGATGACCTCGGGCTTGCCGCTGGTGCGGATCAGGGCGATGGCCGCAGCGGCGGCGATGAACATGGACAGGGCGACCGCATAGGCCAGCGGCACGGAGATGCCGACGATCACCCCGCCCAGCGCCGGGCCGGCGATGGCCCCGGTCTGGAAGGCGATGGACTGGGCCGCGATGGCGGGCGGCAGGGCCCGGCGGCCCACGACCATGGGCAGGAAGGCCTGGGACGCGGGGGCCAGGAAGGCCCGGCAGGCCCCGAACAGGGCCGCAACCGCCAGCAGACCCCAAAGGGGCGGCGAGCCGTGGATGGCCATGGCCAGAAAGCCCACGGCGCACAGCCCCTCCACGATCACCGAGATGATGACCGTCAGCTTGCGGTCGCGGCGGTCGGCCATCTCGCCGGCGGGCAGGGTGAAGGCCAGCAGCGGCAGGAACTGCACCAGGCCGACAAGGCCCAGATACAGGCTGGCCTGTTCGATGGGGTGGTCGCGCCGGGCGATCTCATAGACCTGCCATAACAGGGCCGAGGACTGGGTCTGGATGGCCAGCACCGCCAGCACCCTCCCGATCCACAGATAGCGGAAGTCGCGGATGCCCCATGGGCTGTCGTGGCCGCCACCGGGAATGTCCGGCTCGCGGGCGGACGGATTCGGGTTTTCGGGGGTCTCTACGCTCACGACCGCCGGGAATACTTCGGATAGGGCGTCCCGTCGCGGTGGAAATAGCGGTCCGCGCCTTTCGGCAGGACCATGTCGATGTCGGGATAGTCGCAGGCGTCGCCGCCGGGGGTGCGGGTTCCCACCTCCAGCAGCACGGCCAGGACGCCCGAGCGGTTCTCGATCTTGTGGCCGTTGGCCACGCCGGCCTTGAACCCCGCGCAGTCGCCCGCGTTGAGGATCGTTTCGCCGTCCTCCTCGACCAGCACCACCTGGCCCTGCATCACCCAGACGAACTCGTCCTCGCCTTCGTGCCAGTGGCGCTGGCTGGACCAGTCGCCGGGCGACAGGTGCAGCAGGTTGACCCCGAACTGGCTGAGGCCCGCCGCGTCACCCAGACGCCAGCGCCGACGGCCCAGGCACGGCCCGGCGTGCTTGTCGGGATAGGTGGTTCCGTGTCCGGCGGGCGCGGTTTCGAGATCAATCCTGGGCATGACGGTCTTCTCCCGGGCGCTGGCCCGTCCTAAAGCTGGGCCATGACCGCATCTGTCGATCCCGTGCGCCTGACGCAAGACCTGATCCGCATTCCGTCCATCACCCCCGCCGACGAGGGGGCCATGGATCTGGTGCAGGCCCAGCTGGCGCGGCTGGGCTTCGCCTGCCGCCGCATGCCGTTCGAGGGCATCGAGAACCTGTATGCCAGGCGCGGGACCGAGGGGCCGAACCTGTGCTTCGCCGGCCATACGGACGTGGTGTCCACCGGGCCGCTGGAGGCCTGGCGGCATCCGCCGTTCGAGGCGGCCATCGAGGACGGGGTGCTGTACGGGCGCGGCGCCGCCGACATGAAGGGCTGTATCGCCGCCTGGATCGCGGCAGTGGACGGCGTGTTGGCGAAAGGTGACCCCGGAGGCTCCCTGTCGCTGCTGATCACCGGCGACGAGGAAGGCCGCGCCATTCACGGGACCAAGGCTGTGGTGCAGGCCCTGATGGACGAGGGCGAGGTCATCGACGCCTGCGTGGTGGGCGAGCCTTCTTCGGCGCGGGAGCTGGGCGACACCATCAAGATCGGGCGGCGCGGCTCGCTTAACGCCTGGATCACGGTGAAGGGGCGTCAGGGCCACGTGGCCTATCCGGAGCGGGCGGCCAATCCGGCCCCGGTGCTGGCGCGGCTGCTGGCCGAGCTGGACGCCCATGTGCTGGACGAAGGCTATCCGGAATTCCCGCCCTCGAACCTCGAGATCACCACCATCGACATCGCCAATCCGGCCATGAACGTGATTCCGGACACGGCGACCGGGCGGCTGAACATCCGCTTCAACCCGGCCCACACGGGCGAAAGCCTGATGGCCTGGATCCGCGAGCGGGTCGAGGCGGCGCAAGGCGACAGCGGTTGCGGCGTGGGGGTGGAGTTCCTGCACTCGGGCGACGCCTTCCTGACCGAAGAGGGGCCGTTCGTTCTGGCGGTTCAGGACGCGGTGGAGGCGGTGACGGGCCGCCGTCCCGAGCCGTCCACCAGCGGCGGCACCTCGGACGCCCGCTTCATCACCCGCATGGCGCCGGTGCTGGAGCTGGGTCTGGTGGGCCAGACCATCCACCAGATCGACGAGCGCGTTCCGGTACAGGAGATCATCGACCTGACGCGGGTCTATGAGCGGGTGATCGAGGGCTATTTCGCGCGGGCGGGGTGAGCACGTCAGATCGGAGACGTCTCAGGTCAGCAGGACCCGCAGCAGGGCGTCGAGGACCGGACGGCCCTCGGGCGACGCGGCGACGCGGCCGTCGGAAAGGGTGAGCCGGCCCGCCTGTTCCAGGTCCTGGACCCGGTCGCCAAGGCCCATGCGGTTGATCAGGTCGACGGAGACGCCCTCGGTGGTGCGCAGACCCAGCAGCAGGCGCTCCTCGTCGGCCTCGAGCGGCGACAGGCGCTGGTCCTCGCTCCAGGGCCGGCCGGCGGCGACGCCCGCCAGATAGTCCGCGATGCTGCGGTGGGCGACGGTGGCGGTGCGCGCGCCGTCCAGCATCAGCCGGCCGTGGGCGCCGGGACCCACGCCCACATAATCCCCACCCCGCCACACATGCAGATTGTGCGCCGAGCGCGCCGCCTCGCCCCGGGCGTGGTTGGAGACCTCGTAGGCGTCGAAGCCGCGCGCCTCCAGCACCGCCTGGGTGGTCTCATAGAGGTCGGCGGCGAGATCCTCGTCCGGCGGGACCAGAGTCCCGCGCGCGAAGGCCCGCCCGAAGGCGGTCGTGGGCTCTATGGTCAGCTGATAGGGCGAGACGTGTTCGAACCCCAGATCGACGGCCCGGTTCAGCTCCTCGGTCCAGTGGGCGACCGTCTGGCCGGGGCGGGCGTAGATCAGGTCGATGGACAGGCGCGCGAAGGCGGCCCGCGCCAGCTCCAGCGCCCGCATGGCCTCGGCCGCCGAATGGTTGCGGCCCAGGAACCGCAGGGCCTCGTCGTCCAACGACTGCACCCCCAGCGAGAGACGGTTCACGCCCGCCCGGGCCAGGGCGGCGAAGCGCGCCGCCTCCGCGTCGGTGGGATTGGCCTCCAGGGTGATCTCGATCTCCCCGCCGCCCGGAAACAGGGCGCGGGCGCGCTGGATGATGCGGGCGACCTGGTCCGGCGGCATCAGAGAGGGCGTGCCCCCGCCGAAGAAGATGGAGGCCAGCCGACGCTCACCCAGCAGGGCGGCCTGGGCCTCCATGTCCGTGACGATGGCGTCGGCAAGCGCCGCCTGCTCCCCGGTTCGCCCCCGGTCACGCACCACGTTGAAGTCGCAATAGGGGCAGATGCGGGCGCAGTACGGCCAGTGGACGTAGAGCGCGACCGTGTCCGGCTCAGTCAAACAGGGCGGCCTTCAGTTTCGCGAAGGCGCGGGCGCGGTGGCTGATGGCGTCCTTGTCGGCGGGATCCATCTCGCCGAAGGTCAGGTCGCCGCCTTCGGGGACGAAGATGGGGTCATAGCCGAAGCCCCTGTCGCCCCTCGGCGGGAAGGTCAGGCGGCCCTCCACCCGCCCCTCGACCACAAGGCACGGGCCGTGCGGCCAGGCCACGGCCAGGGCCGAGGTGAACCATGCACTGCGGTCGTCCGAACCGATTTCCTCCAGCCGCTCCTCCACCTTCTTCATGGCATGGGCGAAGTCCTTGTCCGGGCCGGCCCATCGGGCCGAGAAAATGCCGGGCGCGCCGTCCAGGGCGGCCACCGACAGACCGGAGTCATCGGCGATGGAGACCAGGCCCGAAGCGTCCGCCGCCGCCCGCGCCTTGAGCACCGCATTGCCCACGAAGGTGGATTCCGTCTCGTCGGGCTCCGGCAAATTCAGTGACTTGGCCGTAATAATCTCGAAACGGCCCTCCAGAAGGGCGGCGATCTCGACGGCCTTGCCCGGGTTGTGGGTCGCCGCGACGATCTTCTGTCCCTTATCCAGCTTGGCTTTCATGTTTGACCTTACCTGCGTTTAATGCATTGCAAAAGTTTAATATCGAAAAACGATAAATCTGCTTGCCCGTTTATCGGCTAATCCGTATTGATAATCACCAAGAACGGGCCGCAACGTTCTTGCAGGTGCGAAAGATTAAGCCCCTGTAATGATGCGGCGCAACATAGCCGATCCTCACTGGAACACCGAGGACGGCGCCTCAGGAAAGACGGAGACAGACGATGCATACGATGAACGTTTCGATGTGGATGGAAAAGGTCGGCGTGACCCTGGTCAGCGGCCTGATGATGGCGGGCCTGCCTCTGGCCGTTGTGGCCATCGTCGTCCAGTCCCTGTGATCGTGGTCACGCTGAAAGAGCTTTGACGACGATCATGAAGGACGCGAAAAGCAAGACCGCGTGCGGGCTCGCCGGGCCCCGCGCGGCGCCTTCGCCCCTTCGCCCGGCCTGACAGGAACGGATCCCTCATGCCGATCCAGATTCGCCCACCGGCCTTGAGAGCCTCCGGCCTCAAGGCCCCGAGCCTCAAGGCATTGGGTCCGGGCTCCGTGTCCAGCCTGCTGAAGACCGCGCTGGACGTCGCCTATATCCTTCTCTGGCTGGTCACCGGCGTGCTGCTGCTGGTTCTGATCGCCTCCCTGTTCATTCCCCTCGACAACCTGACGATCACCGTGCGTGACGAGCGCCAGCTGCCCCTGACCCGATCGCTGGTGGTGTTCGGCGTCGGCTGCGTGGCGGCCTATTTCGGCGGCTTCGTCCTGATCCTGCGCAATCTGCGGATGATCTTCCGCACCCTGACCGTGGGCGACCCCTTCCATCCGGAGAACGTGCGCCGGCTCCGCCAGGTGGGCGTGATCCTGGCCGTGGTGACCGGCGGCGTGTTCGTGGCCCAGATGGCCATGGCGCGCGTGGCGCCGGGCGTCCTGTCGCCGCAGGGCATCGGCGAACTGCTGACGCCCGTGTTTTCCGTGCTAGTCGTGTTCGTGCTGGCCGAGGTGTTCCGCGAGGGCGCCCGTCTGCGCCGCGAATCCGAACTGACAATCTGAGTTTCCCCGAAAGCGTATCTGTTTCATGGCCATCCGCGTCCAGCTTGACCGCATCCTGCTCGATCGGCGCATGTCGCTGACGGAGCTGGCCGATCGCGTGGGCGTGACCCTGGCCAATCTCTCGATCCTCAAGACCGGCAAGGCGCGGGCCATCCGCTTCTCGACCCTGGACGCCCTGTGCCGCGAGCTGGACTGCCAGCCGGGCGACCTGCTGGCGTGGGAGCCGGGTCCGGCCGAGACGCCCGACGAGGCCGACACCGACGACGGCGCATAGGGTCATGGGGCGCAAGCTCACGCCCGAGGATCGCGACATCTGGGACAAGGTGGCGCGCACCGTGTCCCCCGCCAAACCCCGCAAGGCCGAGCGCATCGCCGTGACGGCCGCCTCGACCCAGTCGGCGCTGAAGGCCCCGCCCCGCTTCGTCAAGCCGCCGAAGCCCGCCCCGTCGGCGCCCCTGCCCCCCGCCAGCCAGGGCCCCGGCCGCACCGCCCACGGCGCGCCGGATCCGCTGGAGCCGCGCCGGCACCGTCGCATCGCCCGCGAGCGCGACCCCATCGAGGCGACCCTGGACCTGCACGGCTTCGGCCGGTTCGAGGCCCAGGACCAGGTCACGGCGTTCCTGACCGCCAGCCAGGCCCGGGGGCTGCGGGCGGTGCTGCTGATCACGGGCCAGGGCCGGCGTGGCGGCGGGGTCATCCGCGCCTCGATCCACGAATGGCTGCAGGGCCCCGGCCTGCGCGGGGTGGTGTCGGGCTTCGCCGCCGCCCACCGCCGCCACGGGGGCGACGGGGCGATCTATGTGACCCTCAAGCGGCGGGGCTAGCCTCGGGCGCGACGACCGGCGTGGCCCCTTCGGGCAGGCCGATGTGGACCAGAACCCAGCGATAGGCGCCCCGGCGCTCGAAGGTGAACACGGTCTCGGAGCCGCCCTCGTCGGTCACGGCCATGCGCACCCGGTTGACCCCCCAGTAGCGCGGACCGGGCCAGGGCGCGGCCTCGGTCTCGGGCGGCGCGGCGTCGGGGCGCGAGCGCTGGGCGGCGTAGCGGCCCTCGCCCGCGGTCAGGCCCGACAGGGCGGCGGGGGTCAGGTAGGCGTCCACGTCCACGGTCGGGCGGGCGGCGTCCTCCAGCTGGCGGCGCACCGCCCCGATGGGATCCTCGAGGAAGGCGGGCGGCGGGGCCTGGGCCTCGGGCCGGTCGTCCAGCTGGGGCCGCAGGGACTGGCGCACCGCCCCGAAGTCCACCAGCTCGCTGAGGCTGCCCGTGTCCGCCGACTGGGCGGCCGAGCGCAGGGCGAAGAAGGCCACGCCGGGGGCGGCGAAGAAGCCGATGACGGCCACGGCGATGGCCAGCAGGAACAGGTTGAACAGGGCGCGTTTCATGGGCGCACCATGCCCCAGCGGGGGGCCGGGGCAAAGGCCGGGCCCGTCAGGGGCGAATCCGCTTCGCCACGACCACGGCCCGGTCCAGGGCCTGGAGGAAGGCGGAGCGGTCGCGCGGGCCGAAGGGCGGCGGGCCCGTGGTGGCCACGCCCATGCCGCGCAGGTGCTCGCCCACCATGCGTCCGGCCAGGGCCGAGCCGATGGAGTCGGGGGTGAACACCGAGCCGTTGGGCCGCAGGGCCTGGGCCCCGGCCTTCAGGCAGCGGTCGGCCAGGGGGATGTCGGAGGTCACCACGATGTCGCCCGGCCCCGCCCGCTCGGCGATCCAGTCGTCGGCGATGTCCGGCCCCGCCTCCACCACCACCTGCTCGATGAAGGGGGCGCGGGGCAGGTTGATCCAGCCGTTGGAGACCACCACGGCCCGGAAGCCCACCCGCTCGGCCACGCGGAAGCACTCGTCCTTCACGGGGCAGGCGTCGGCGTCGATGTAGAGCACGTGCATGGGCGGGCCTTCGGATTTCAGATTCGGACTCAAAAAAACAGGGTCTGAATAGTCCGAATAGTCCGAAATCGGCGCCGGATTTCAGACTCCGGGGGCGGAAAAAACAGGGTCTGAATCGTATCAATGGTAAGAAATCGCCTCCGGGGATCAGGGTCGAGGCGGGCATTATAGAGCGCCTGTAGACAGCGGGATTAAAAAGGCGGGACGCGGCCGTCCTGGGCCCAGCCCACCCTTCCGCTCATCCCCGCGAAAGCGGGGACCCAGCGCTTTGGGTGACGGCGGGTGGGCGCGGCCGTGGCTTGAAAGTCCTGAAGCGCCGGCGTCAAGCTGGACAGAACCGGGTCCCCGCTTTCGCGGGGATGAGCGGAACAGAAGAATGGACAGGGAGGAAGCGGGGGGACGACTAGCCCCCCGCCCCGCTCAGCCCCCCGTGGGGGACGTCGAGAAGTCGAACTGTTCGGGCTGGCGGCGGGGGCCGGAGCCGAAGCTGTAGCTGAGGCCGATGTAGAAGGCGCGCAGGCGGATGTCCTGCTCGAACCGCTCGCGGAACTGCGGGGTCTCGTACACCGTGTCGTTGCTGAAGCTGTTCAGCACGTCGCGGCCGGTGATGTTCAGCGACAGCTTGTCGGTCAGCTTGCGGCGGTAGCCGATGTTGAGCATGCCGCCGGCCTCGCGCGTGCCCTGGGCCAGCAGGGTCTCGCCCTGCCAGAAGCCGGACACCTGCAGGAAATCCTTCTCGGTCGGCTGCCAGTTCAGGCTGACGCGGCCGCTGGCCAGGGTCGCCTCGCGGTCGCCGCCGCCCGGAATGCCGGCGGAGTCGATCTGCTGGCGGAAGACGTTGAGGCTGCCGTTGTAGCGCAGGGTGGGGTGCAGGCGTCCGCTGGCGGTCAGCTCCAGCCCCATGTCCAGGCGCGAGCCCAGGTTCTCGGGCCGGGTCAGCAGGACGCCGCCGCCGATATCGGTGACCGCCTCGGTGAAGGCGCCGTCGGTGTCACGCACATAGACCGTGGCCTGATAGAAGGTCTGGTTCTTGCGCATCTGCCACATGACCTCGAAGGCGTCGGTCTCCTGGGGCTCCAGATCGGGATTGCCCGAGCGCAGGTTCTGGGGGTCCTGATAGGACACGAAGGGGTTCAGCTGGGCCAGTTGCGGCCGCTGGATGCGGCGCGAATAGCTGGCGCGCAGGGTCTGGTCGTCGGTGAGCTGGTACTGGACGTGCGCCGAGGGATAGGCGCGGAAATAGTCCTGGGACGCCGAGACGCCGCCGGTCAGGTCGTCGATGCGGATGTCCGCCTGCTCCAGACGCAGGCCCCACTGGGCCGACAGCTTCTCGCTGAGGGGGCGCTCGTAGGTTCCGTACACGGCGTGGACCGTCTGGCGGCCCTCGAAGCGGTTGCTGAGACCGGGGATCACGGCCAGGCCGGCCTCGGACGGGCCGCGGGCGAAGACCACGTCCTGCTCCGGGCGCTGCTGGTTCAGCTCGTAGCCGAGGCGCATCTGGCCGGCTTCGGTGAAGGGCCGCACATAGGCGCTGGTGAAGCCCAGGGTGGTCTGGTCGTTGTCCTGGAGGGTCCGCTCGTACACGTCCGGGGCGGCGGGGGTGGCGAACCGGCTGACGGCCAGGCCGCTGTTCTCGTTGCCGTTGGCGTCGTAGCGCAGCTCGTTGGACCATTCATGGCCCGCATCGTCGAAGCGGTGCACCACGCGGGCCGTGCCGCCGAAATTGGTGAAGTCGAAGTCCACGTCGGCGTCGCGACTGTAGGCGCCGGTCAGGGCGCCGCCGGCGTCGCGGGTCTGGTACAGGGCGCTGTTCAGGCCCTCGCCGCTGAAGGCCACACCGCGCAGTTCGCCGGTCACGCTGGTGCGGTCGGTCAGGCGGTATTCGGCGGTGAAGCGGCCGAAGGCGCCGCTCTGGTCCATGTCCATGGTCTGGTCGGTGGTGGTGGTCGAGACCACCGCGCCGGTGACGGGATCCAGCTGTTCGCGCGTGCGCAGGAACGAGAAGGTGTTGGGGTCGGTGCGGTAGCTGAGATCGCCCGACAGGGTCAGGTCGTCCTTCTGGCGCGAGCCGCTGAGCCCCGCGTTCCAGCGGCCGTCGTCGCCCACATTGAGGCGCACAGAGCCGGTGCTCTGGACCCCGGCGCGCGGGGCGGTGGGCCGGGTGATCAGGTTGATGACCCCGCCGGAGCCTTCCGGGCTGTAGGCGGCGGACGGGTTGGTCATGACCTCGATGCGGGCGTACTGGTCCGCCGGCAGCTGGAGCAGGGCCTGGGCCCGGCCCGGGCCGGACAGGATGCCGGAGGGACGCCCGTCCACCAAGATGGTGACGTTGGAGTCGCCGCGCAGCGACACGCCGCCCTGGGGGTCCACGTCCACCGACGGGATGTTGCGCAGGGCGTCCGCCAGGCTGCCGGTGGTGGCCTGCAGGTCGTTGGCCAGGCTGTAGCTGGTGGAGTCGATGGAGGTGCGGATGGCGGTGGGGTCGGTGGTGACCACGATCGCCTCGACCGTGGTGGGGTCTTCGTCCTCGGGCGCCTGATCGTCGGCGGGCGCGTCGGCGGGGGCCGGTTGCGGGGCCGGTTCGGCCGGGGCGGTCTGGGCATGGGCCGGGGCGTAGGCGGGGGCGCCGATGAGGGCCACGGCCGCGCCGGTGAGCAGGAGGGTTTTCAGTCGGATCATGGTGTCGGGCCCCTTCGGACTCACAGGGTCCGATCATCCTCGCCGATAGCAGCAGAACGGCGACCTCCTCAGTTAAATCGCCGTCATGAAACGGCGTGATTTCAGAAGGTTGCGGGGGTGTCACGCTTGGGGCGGAAGTGGGGCGGTGGTCGGGCGTGAAGTCCATTATCGCGCCGAGCGTACGTCCGCCGTTGACGCAATGCGCGTCTAGAGTGGAAGTGTAGGCAGGAGGCGGTCAATGGAAATCAGTCGTGAGCAACGGGCGCACTGGACAGAACGCACCGCCCAGAGTCCCTTCAATCTTTGGCTTGCTGATCGAACGAGGGGCGCGGACGGTCGACTTGATCTTGATCGTCTCTACACGCTGGCAGCCGAGTACGGCGTAGACGCGCGCGGCGACTACCCAGATCTGAACCCAGGTCAGCAACGGATGAATGTCGGCAACCGTCTCCGTGCACGCGTCCCTGCGGAAGCCTATGCGGCATACTCGGCGGACCGAGGGGAGCCACAAGTGTTCGGCACTTGGTTCTGGGGCTTCGATCCAACCGGGCACCCCTTTGCGGGCTTCACACACGCGGGAAGCCGCGATGCATTGATCGCCCGCAGCCGGCCCGGTGACCTCATTCTGGCTGTTGGCACGCAGGGGGAGCCGACAGTTGAGGAAAGCCGTGGACGGGCCCTCGGCCTGATAGAGTTTGTTCGTTCGCCAATGAACGCTGAAGACCTCATACCGCCAGGCACCGAACTGCCGGACCGCCTGTTTGAGAATGGCGTCTTCAAATGGCCGCACGCGGTGCCCGCAGCGCGCGCGTGGCTCTTTCCCGACAAGCCACGCATTCGCGATGTGATCGGCCGCCAATTGACGAGCGCGGCCATTACCGGAACCGACAAGCTTTCGAGCGACGAAGTGGCTCGAATCCTTGAGTTGGAGATTGAGGAAGTCGACCTTCCCCCCTCGGCGGCGGCGCTTAAACAGCAGAGGCTTCACTCCGCGAAACCGAAACTGGACGCCACTAGCCCCGGACAGCCGGGGCCACCGCCATCCGAGTGGTCCGCACTGGTGGCCAGAGAAGACGGGCCGACCGCGACCTACCTGATGCGCTTCGGAAAATCGACCTGCTGGAAGATCGGTATAAGTCAGAACGTCTTGCTGCGTCGGCAGGCACTCAACTTTTCAGTCCCGAGCGAGGTGTTGGATGGTGAGTGCTGGGAGGTCGTACTCACTCATACTTGGCCGAACGGCGCACCGGCCTATCAGATGGAGCAGATTTTGCTCAGGCATCTATCCGCTTATGGTACGTCAAATGAGCGCGTTAGAGCACCGGAGGGCGTAGTTTATGCAGCGTGGCAGGACTTTCTTCTGGGGCGGTTGGCCTAGCTCTATCCTACTTCAAGCACGCAAGCGCGGCTGCTGATTCTTGAGATATTTGGCGAGTTCCCGGAAGGCCGGGTTGAGATCGTTCGTCGGAAACCTGATCTGCCCAATCCCAGCGATGTTGCTAAACTCCTCGCAACCGTCCTCGAGGAGGATGGGCGCATTCTTAAAGCCTAAGCGTCCCTGAAACAGGCCAGCCTCGTGCACGACATTCATACGCGCACGCACCGTGCCGTCTGCTTGCTCATCTTCGGCCGTCATCACAAGAAACGCCACATCAGCCAAGTCAAGGAGCGCCTCCAAGCGCTCCTTGGTCGAGACGCCGGCTATCGACTGACTATTGAACTCATGCACCGTGCAGTCATACCCATCCTGGAGCCACTCCTTCAGATCCTTCCAAAGCGGAGATCGGCCATGCCCAATGACAATATGGAGCGATTTATCCTCATTGTGTGCCGCAGAGGAGCCTTGCGCTAGAGACGTTGGTTCGTAACCTTGGGTTTGCAGATAGGCATATCCATCGGCAAGTAGTCTCCAACCTTCTTGCATTCTGGCGACACGTTCTGGGTTTCTCGAAAATATTGAAGCAAGATTCCATCTCGCTGCACTCCGACACCCATTAGCCTTTGCGAGCGCGATCAAGTCACCTGTCGTGGAAGTGCCACCTGCTGCATCCAAAAGGATGTATGCTTTGGCGGTGTTGGTTCGTCGACGCGACGCAAGATCGGAGGCAAGTTTAGTCATTCAGCAGCACTGATTTGGCTTCTTCCAATTTCTTAGACGGAACACAGTACTTACCCCCTACGCGCTCTGTAAGTTCTCCGGACTTAACCATTCTGTGGAGATTTATTGCTTGCTGATTTGAATGGTCGGCCTTCCAATCACGGGCTTGCTTGCATCGAGCGTACAGTTCTTCTTTTGTAAACTCATCAAGACCGTCATTAAACGTGAGATGATAGGAGGCGGCACGCATCATTTCGCGAGCGCTGCCCGCTCTGAGTTTTGCGACGTAGGAGTTGATGCCCTGTGAGAGGGCTGGATCCTGCTCAGCCTCGGCGGGCGCAAATCCTGCTGTCTGCGGCGGCCGAGATTCTGCCTTTCCGCTCGGATTATCTGATAGAAATGGGACGGCTTGAAAAATGATCTCAAGATCACCCTTGAGGTCGTCGCTCTCGAGCTCGATTTCGAACTGGCCGGATTTAAGGCGAAGCTTTTTCATGGCAACCCCTTTGCTCCACGAATCAAGCGGTGTCAAGCGTGTTTGTTTGAATGATTGTGTGGGCGGACGCAGCTGGCCTGCGAACAAATTTTCCGGCGACGGCTTATCCAACCACCGGGTCAGGATCAGCCCCGCGTCCCCTAATCCCCCACCGCCTTCCCGTCCCGGCGCTCCGTTGCGCTTCGGCCGGGATGACGATTCCTGGGTGGCCCAGGTCCTAGTGGACCTGGGCTTTTCCTATGGTCAGACCGTCGCTGCCCGCTGACACCGCGATGACTCCGCCGTCCTCGATCTCGCCGGCGAGCAGCTTTCTCGCGATGGGGTCGACCAGGTCCTTCTGGATGACGCGCTTCAGGGGGCGGGCCCCATACGTCGGGTCGTAGCCGCGGTCGGCGAGCCAGGCCAACGCCGCGTCGTCGATGGACAGGGTCAGGCGGCGGTCGGCCAGCAGTTTCTCGAAGCGGCCCAGCTGGATGCGGACGATGCCGGCCATCTGGTCGCGGCCGAGGCGCTGGAACAGCACGATCTCGTCGATGCGGTTGAGGAACTCGGGCCGGAAATGGCCGCGCACGGCCTCCATGACCAGCGGGCGCACGGCCTCCACGTCGTCGCCCTCGCCCTGTTGCGACAGATACTCGGACCCCAGGTTGGAGGTCATGATGATCAGGGTGTTGCGGAAGTCGATGGTGCGGCCCTGACCGTCGGTCAGGCGGCCGTCGTCCAGCACCTGCAGCAGCACGTTGAACACGTCGGGGTGGGCCTTCTCCACCTCGTCGAACAGGACCACCTGATAGGGGCGCCGACGCACCGCCTCGGTCAGGGCGCCGCCCTCGTCATAGCCCACATAGCCCGGAGGGGCGCCGATCAGGCGGGAGACGCTGTGCTTCTCCATGTATTCGGACATGTCCAGCCGGGTGATGGCGGCGTCGTCGTCGAACAGGAACTCCGCGAGTGCTTTCGTCAGCTCGGTCTTGCCCACGCCCGTGGGGCCCAGGAACAGGAAGCTGCCCAGCGGGCGGTTGGGGTCGTTGAGGCCGGCGCGGGCGCGGCGTACGGCGTCGGAGACGGCGGCCAGGGCCTCGTCCTGACCCACCACGCGGTTGCGCAGGGCGTCCTCCATGGACAGCAGCTTTTCGCGCTCGCCCTCCAGCATCTTGTCCACCGGCACCCCGGTCCAGCGGGAGACCACGGCGGCGATCTGGGCGGCGTCGACCACTTCCGGCGTGAGGGGGCCGGAGGCGTCGGCCTCGTTGGCCTCGGCCTCGGCCAGTTGCTTCTCGATGCCGGGGATCTGGCCGTAGGCGATCTCCGAGGCGCGGGCCAGGTCGCCGGCGCGCTGGGCGGCGGCCAGCTCATTGCGCAGGCGGTCGAGGGTCTCGCGCAGCTGGGCGGACTGGCCGACCTTGTCCTTCTCCGCCTTCCAGCGGGCGGTGAGGTCGTCGGACTCGGCCTGCAGGCCGTCGATCTCCTCGTCCAGCTTTTCGAGGCGGGCCTTGGAGGCCTGATCGGTCTCCTTCTTGAGGGCCTCGCGCTCGATCTTGAGCTGGACCAGACGGCGGTCGATCTCGTCCAGGGCCTCGGGCTTGGAGTCCACGGCCATGCGCACGCGCGACGCGGCCTCGTCGATCAGGTCGATGGCCTTGTCGGGCAGGAAGCGGTCGGTGATGTAGCGGTTGGACAGGGTGGCGGCGGCGACGATGGCGCCGTCGGCGATGCGCACCCCGTGGTGGACCTCGTACTTCTCCTTGAGGCCGCGCAGGATCGAGACGGTGTCCTCGACGCTGGGCTCGTCCACGAACACCGGCTGGAAGCGGCGGGCCAGGGCGGCGTCCTTCTCCACGTGCTTGCGGTATTCGTCCAGGGTGGTGGCGCCGACGCAGTGCAGCTCGCCGCGCGCCAGGGCGGGTTTGAGCAGGTTGGAGGCGTCCATGGCCCCGTCGGTCTTTCCGGCGCCGACCAGCGTATGCATCTCGTCGATGAACAGGACGATCTGGCCCTCGGCGGCGGTGACCTCGTTCAGCACGGCCTTGAGCCGCTCCTCGAACTCGCCCCGGTATTTCGCCCCGGCGATGAGGGCGCCCATGTCCAGGGCCAGCACCTTCTTGTCCTTGAGGGATTCCGGCACGTCGCCGTTGACGATGCGCAGGGCGAGGCCCTCGATGATGGCGGTCTTGCCGACGCCGGGCTCGCCGATCAGGACGGGGTTGTTCTTGGTGCGGCGGGCGAGGACCTGGATGGTGCGGCGGATCTCCTCGTCGCGGCCGATGACCGGATCCACCTTGCCGTCGCGGGCGGCCTGGGTCAGGTCGCGGGCGTAGCGCTTGAGGGCGTCATAGGCGTCCTCGGCGGCGGCGGAGTCGGCGGTCTTGCCCTTGCGCAGCTCGTTGATGGCGTCGTTCAGGGCGTCCGGCGTGGCGCCCACCGAGGCCAGCACGGTGGCGGCGACCCCGCCCTCCTTGGCGATGGCGTGCAGGACGCGTTCCGTGGTGACGAACTGGTCACCGGCCTTTTTCGCCGCGTTCTCGGCGGCGGCGAAGACCCGGGCGGTGTCGCCGTCCAGATACAGCTGGCCCGAGCCGCCGGAGACTTGGGCCCGCTTGCTGAGGGCGGTCTCGACGGCTTGCTCGGCCTTGGCCGCGTCGCCGCCGGCGGCGGTGATCAGATTGCGGGCCAGGCCGTCGCGCTCCTCCAGCAGCACCTTGAGCAGATGCTCGGGCGCGAACTGCTGGTGGCGGCGGGCCAGGGCGAGGCTCTGGGCGGACTGGATCGCGGTCTTGGCGCGGTCGGAATAGAGGTCGAGGTTCACGGCGGTTGTCCCCTGCTACAGGCGGATAGTGAGCCCTTCGGCGCCCTTCGGAAAGCGACGCCATGAGCGGTCACGCTGGAAGTGGGTGTGGCGATTTCGCAACGCAAGGGGTCGCGGAACCGCCACGACGCCGCTACGCTTCGCTTCCATGCTGAAGTCAAAGATGAATCCGCGCGTGTTCTGGGGGGCCAGCCTGATCATCGGCGCCCTGCTCGCCGCCGCCCTGATCGCGCCGGGCGCCTCGGACTACGCCTTCGGCCACGCCCAGGACTGGGTGATCGCCACCTTCGGCTGGTTCTATGTGGCCTCGGTGGCGGGGTTCCTGCTGATGGTGCTGTGGCTGGCCATCGGCCCCACCGGCAAGCTGAAGCTGGGGCCGGACGACTGCGAGCCGGATTTCCCCTATCTGTCGTGGCTGGCCATGCTGTTCGCCGCGGGCATGGGCATCGGCCTGATGTATTTCGCCGTGGCCGAGCCGGTGCAGCACTACGCCGCCCCGCCCGAGGCCGAGCCCGGCACCTTCGCCGCCGCCCGCGAGGGCATGGTCATCACCTTCATCCACTGGGGCGTGCACGCCTGGGCCGTCTATGCGGTGGTGGGGCTGAGCCTGGCCTATTTCGCGCACCGCAAGGGCCTGCCCCTGACCCTGCGCTCGGGGCTGCACCCGCTGCTGGGCCGGCGCATCAACGGGCCCATCGGGGACGCGGTGGACATCTTCGCCATCTGCGGCACCCTGTTCGGCATCGCCACCTCGCTGGGGCTGGGCGTGGCCCAGATCAACAGCGGGCTGACCTATCTGACCGGCCTGCCGTCCAACGCCTGGGTGCAGGTGGGGCTGATCGCCGTGGTCATGGGGGCGGCCATGGTCTCGGTGCTGACCGGGCTGGACCGGGGCGTGCGACGGCTGTCGGAGCTGAACCTGACCATCGCCGTGGGGCTGATGCTGTTCGTGCTGATCGCAGGGCCGACCGGGTTCCTGCTGAAGGCCTTCGTGCAGAATTTCGGCCTGTATCTGGACCAGTTCTTCCAGCGGACCTTCAACCTCTACGCCTATGAGCCGCGCGGCTGGATGGCCGACTGGACCCTGTTCTACTGGGCCTGGTGGATCGCCTGGTCGCCCTTCGTGGGCATGTTCATCGCCCGCATCTCGCGCGGCCGCACGGTGCGCCAGTTCGCCGCCGGGGTGCTGCTGGTGCCCACCGGTTTCACCTTCCTGTGGATGACCGTCTTCGGCAACACGGCCATCGCCCTGGACATGGGCGTGGCGGCCGGAGCCATCACCCAGGCGGTGCAGACGGACCTGTCCACGGCCCTGTTCCAGTTCTTTGAGTATCTGCCGGGCACGGCCATCACCTCGACCCTGGCGGTCATTCTGGTGGCTGTGTTCTTCGTGACCAGCGCGGACTCCGGCTCGCTGGTGATCGACACCATCGCGTCCGGCGGCGCGGACGACACGCCCCGCTGGCAGCGGATCTACTGGTGTTCCATGGAGGGGCTGGCGGCGGCGTTGTTGCTGCTGGCAGGGGGACTGGGGGCGCTGCAGGCCGCGACCCTTGTGGCCGCCCTGCCGTTCGCGGTGATCATGATCCTGCTGACCGCCGGGCTGGTGCGGCAGATGTCCGCCGACGCCGCCGGGCGCGAGATCGACACCGAGCAGCCGCCGCTGGCCGAGCGGGTCAAGCGCATGATGGCCCCCGCCCGTCGCCGGGACATCGACCGCCAGATCGAGCGGCATGGCCTGCCGGCCATGCAGGCGGCCGCCGCCGCCCTGACGGCCGAAGGCATGGAGACCGCCGAGGTGACCACCCTCGAGGACGGGGCGGCGCTGACCGTGCACCATCCCGGCTGGGCCGACTTCACCTGGCGGCTGACCGCCGCGTCCCGGCCCCTGCCCGCCCTGTCGCCGCTGGAGGCGCCCGAGGACCGGCGCAGCGTGGAATGGCGCCTGACGGCTCAGGCCCAGGGGGGGCGCCGTCAGGACGTGACCGGCTTCACCCGCGCCCAGATCGAGGCCGAAATCCTCGACGACCTGGCCAAGTGGCGACGGGGATGAGCCGATGAGCCTGCCGCTGGATCCCGCGATCATCGCGCCGTTCCTGATGGCCATGGTGCTGGTGGAGCTGACGCCGGGGCCGAACATGGGCTGGCTGGCGCTGGTCACCCTGGCGCGGGGACGCACGGCCGGGCTGGCGGCGGTGGCGGGAATCACCGTGGGGCTGGCGGCCTGGATGACGGCGGCGCTGCTGGGTTTGGGCCGGTTCGTGCTGGCCTATCCGGCGGTGCACGAGGTGATCCGCTGGGCCGGGGTGGGGTTCCTGCTGTGGCTGGCGTGGGAGGCGTGGCGCGGCGACGGAACGGCCGATCAGGCCGAGCCCGAGGCGACCCGCCGGGCCCTGTTCCTGCGCGGCATGGTGGGCAATCTGCTCAATCCCAAGGCGGCGGTGTTCTATGTGGCCCTGCTGCCCACCTTCATCCGCCCCGGCTACGCCACGCCCCTGACCCAGGCCCTGATCCTTGGCGGGCTGCACCTGCTGATCGCCGTGGCGGTCCACGGGCTGGTGGTGTTCAGCGCGGCGGGCGCCGGGCGGGGCCTGACCGAGCGGATGGAGGGGCCGCGCGCGCGGGCGGCCATGGCCGCGGGACTGGTGCTGATCGCCGTGTGGATGGCGTGGCAGACGCAGCGCTGAGCGCGTGGACAGGGCGGGCGGCGCCGGTCTAGCCTGCGGGATCAGTCGGGAAATCCAAGCATGAGCCTCAGCCTTTCGCGCCGCGCGGCGCTGTCCCTCACCACCGCCGCGGCGGGCGTCGCCTTCCTGCCGCGCCGCGGTTGGGCGCAGGACGCCGGGCGGGATCAGGCCCTGGCCGATGCGGTGGATGCCTATGTGACGCGCTGCATGGCCGCCTTTCCGGACCAGCCGGGGCTGGGGATCAGCCTGGTGCGCGGCGGCGAGACGGTGCTGGCCAAGGGCTATGGCGTGCGGCGTCAGGACCGGCCCGACAGCCGCGTGGACGAGACCACCCTGTTCGCCGTGGCCTCCAACACCAAGGCGGTGACGGCGGCCTCGCTGGGCATGCTGGTGGACGAGGAGCGGGTTCAGTGGGACGCGCCGGTGCGCACCTATCTGCCGGACTTCCGCCTGTCGGACCCCTTCATCACCGAGCGCATCACCGTGCGCGACCTGCTCAGCCACCGGGCGGGCTTCGGCCTGGGCGCCGGGGACCTGCTGTTCTGGCCCAACAGCGACCGGACCCGGGCCGAGATCATGGCCGCCATCCCCAATGTGCCCATCGAGCATGGCTTCCGGGCCGGGTACCACTACTGCAACCTGATGTTCGTGGCGGCGGGCGAGGTGATTGCGGCGGTGTCGGGCATGCCGTGGGAGGACTTCGTCCAGACGCGGGTGCTGACCCCGCTGGGCATGGCGGACACGGTTCCCCTGACCAGCCGGGCGGACCCGGCGCGCTCGGCCCTGCCCCACGGCCGCATCGGCCCGCCCCTGCGCTATCAGGGGGAGATGACCCTGCTGGAGGACTCCATCGCGGGCATCTGGAACTGGGACTCGGCGGGCGCCGCCGGGGGCTTCGCCGCCTCGCCCCGCGACTGGACCCAATGGATGAAGACCCAGCTGGCCTCGGGCGTGGCGCCGGACGGGACGCGCCTGTGGTCCGAAGCGGTCGCCCGCGAGATGTGGCGGCCCAACGTCATCTCCGGCTCCTCGCCGGGGCCCACGGCGGAGCTGCCCGGCCGGTCCATCGCCTCGACCTATGCGATGGGGTGGAGCGTGGCGGACTACCGGGGCGAGCGCATGGTGACTCACGGCGGCGGCTCGCCCGGCGGCATCTCGGCGACGGTGCTGATCCCCGGCCGCAATGTGGGCTTCGCCATCTTCTCCAACGCCGAGGAAAGCTATCTGCTGCGCGCCCTGCGCAGCGGCATCGCCGACATCGTGATGGCTGAGGACCGGGAGTTCGCCGCCTTCGACTGGATCGCGGACAGCCAGCGGCTGCTGGCCGAGTCCACCGAACGATCGCTGACCGCCGCCGCAGAGATCGACGCGAAACAGGCCGCCGGCGCCGCGCCGTCCCTGCCGCTGGCGGCCTATGCGGGAACCTGGCGCGACCCCTGGTACGGCGACATCGTCATCAGCCAGCGCGATGGGGGCCTGTGGCTGGACTTCACCCGGTCGAACGCCCTGAAGGGTCCGCTGGAGCCCTATGACGGCGAGACCTTCCGCACCCGCTTCCCGGACAAGCGCGAGGAGGACGCCTTCGTCACCTTCGCGATGGCGGACGGCCGTCCCGTCAGCGCGACCCTGAAAGGCGTCTCGCCGGACATCGACTTCTCGTACGACTATCAGGACCTGCGGCTGACGCGGGGTTAGGTCGTGTAGCCAGACGTGACGCGGGGAGCGCAGCGTGACCGTGAATATCGAAAAATCTGACCACGGCCTCACGGTCAAACTGGACGGCAAAGGGAGCCTGGCCTTTTTCCTCCGAACCCTGATCCGTGCGAAGTTCTACGACGACGATGGCCTGGACGGGCTCCTCAGCCCCCTGCTGAACGACGCTATCAGGACGACCATCGAGACGATTGAGCCGGACCAGTCAGAGGTCGAGTCCTGGTATTCCGGCTGGGTGGCGGAGTACCATGTCGACCGCGTGCGTGATCTGGTTTCGTCCTCAGCCGACTACTTGTCAGCGTCTCCGCTGGACCAGCAGGAGATGCTGCGAACCGCGCTCTATCCATACCGACCCATAGCGTAGGCGCCTGCAACGGTCGCGAAGCGGTCATTGCGCAGGATCGCCAAGCTCGTCAGAACTACTGAATGCTCGTCACCGCCGAAAGCTATGAACGACTGAGGCTATGGCTTCGAAGTATGGTCGCGCTGACTATGCCGGACATTGAGGCCGACTCCGAGATTGACCCAATTCGGGTGCTCGATGGGTTTCCCAAGGCGAAGGCGCGGGAGGGACTTGCGCTCGCCATTGGTGACATGGTGGAGATGACGAACGATTGGTCGCCTAGCCGGATCGCGGTGATCGATCGACAGTTTCTTGAAGACGGCCTTCCTTCGCTCTCTGAGATCCAGATGCTTTCTAGCAAAGCTGTCGCCCGCATCATTCGTCGCGGCACAATCAAGACTGACGCGGAGTTCTATCTGGCGCGAAACGTCGCTGAGCTATCCAGCGAACATCAAGAGAAACTGCTGGCGCTGATTGAGGTCTACAAGGCCCGTTAGGCCAGTGTCCGCCACAGGTCGTGAGCACGCTTCAACTGTCTGCCCGTGAGCGGACCCGTGGCGTCTGTGATCCTACTCAACCCCCGAAACACCACGCCAGCACCGCCTTCTGGGCGTGGATGCGGTTCTCGGCCTCGTCCCAGACCACGGACTGGGGTCCGTCGAGAACGGCGTCAGACACCTCCTCGCCCCGGTGGGCGGGCAGGCAGTGCAGGAACACCGCGTCCGGCGCCGCCTGTTTCATCAGGACCGCGTCGACGCCGTAGGCCTCGAAGGCGGCCAGGCGCTCCTCATAGTCCTGATCGCCCATGGAGACCCAGGTGTCGGTGACCACCACATCGGCGCCGGCCACCGCCTCGCGCGGGTCGGAGGTCAGGTGCACATGGTTCCCGCCGCGCTGCAGGTCGTGCAGGTCGGGGTGATAGTCGGACGGGCAGGCCACGTTCAGCTGGAAGCCGAATTTGGGCGCCGCATGGATGAAACTGGCGCAGACATTGTTGCCGTCGCCCACCCAGGCGAGCGTCTTGCCCGCCACCGGGCCGCGATGCTCCTCGATGGTCATCAGGTCGGCCAGGATCTGGCACGGGTGCGAGCGGTCGGTCAGGGCGTTGACCACCGGCACGGTCGAGACCCGGGCGAAGCGCTCCACGTCCTCGTGGTCGTTGGCGCGGATCATCACCGCGTCCACCATGCGCGACAGCACCCGCGCGGTGTCCTCGACGGGCTCGCCGCGGCCCAGCTGCATGTCCGCCGCATTGGCGATGATGGCGTCGCCGCCCAGCTGGCGGATGGCGGCGTCGAAGCTGAACCGCGTGCGGGTGGAGTTCTTCTCGAAGATCATGGCCAGCACCCGGTCCTTCGCGGGCGCATCGGCGTCCACGCGCCCCTTCGGCCAGCCCTTGCGGGCCGCCTTGCGGGCGTGGGCGTCGTCCAGGATGGCGCGCAGGGTCTCCGCGTCCAGCCGGTGGATGTCGAGGAAGTGGCGGACCATGTTCATCTCCATGACCCTCTCCCGTAGGGAGAGGGCTGCGCGCAGCGGGATGCGTAGCAGAGCGCTTCTATGCGCGCAGGGTGAGGGCCGGGTGGTTCATGATGACATCCGCCCCTCATCCCCCGCGCGCAGAACCGTCGCTGTCGCTCCGGTGCGCGGGTTCCCCCTTCTCCCACCGGGAGAAGGACTGATCTCACGCCGCCATTTTCTCCCGGGCGGCCTCGCAGGTCTTTTCGAACTTCTCGACGGCCTCGCGGGCCTCGTCGAGGGTGAGGGTCAGGGGGGGCAGCAGGCGCACGCAGTTGTCGCCGCCGCCGGCCACCAGCAGGTGCTGGCCGTCGCGGGCCCAGCCCATGAACTCGCGGTTGTTGGGGACCAGCTTGACGCCGATCAGCAGGCCGCGCCCGCGCACGTCCACGATGATGTCGGGGAAGCGCTCCTTCAGACCGTGCAGCTGCTGGGTCAGATAGCCGGAGATCTCCGCCACATTGGCGAGGGTTTCCGGCCTGGCGATCTCGTCCAGGGCGGCATGGCCCACGGCCATGGCCAGGGGATTGCCGCCGAAGGTGGTGCCGTGCACGCCGGCCACCATGCCCTTGGCCGCCTCGGTGGTGGCCAGGCAGGCGCCGATGGGGAAGCCGCCGCCCAGCGCCTTGGCCACGGCCATGATGTCCGGGGTGATCCCGGCCCATTCGTGGGCCCACAGCTTGCCGGTGCGGCCCATGCCGGACTGCACCTCGTCCAGCACCAGCAGCACGCCGGCGTCGTCGCACCACTGGCGGATCTGGCGCAGGTCGGCGTCGGGGAAGGCGCGCGCGCCGCCCTCGCCCTGGACCGGCTCGAGGATCACGGCGGCGGCGGTGGGGCTGTCGATGGCGACCTTGATGGCCTCCATGTCGCCGAAGGTCACCTGCACATAGCCGGGCAGGCGGGGGCCGAAGCCCTCCACATAGGACGGGTTGCCCGCCGCATTGATGGCCGCATAGGTCCGGCCGTGGAACGAGCCGTCAAAGCCGATGATGTCGATGCGGTCGGTGTTTCCGTTGGCGTAGTGATAGCGGCGCGCGGTCTTGATGGCCGCCTCGACCGCCTCGGTCCCCGAGTTGGCGAAGAACACCACGTCGGCGAAGCTCTCGGCCGTCAGACGGTCGGCCAGCGCCTCCTGCCCCGGAATGCGGAAGATGTTGGAGGTGTGCCACAGCTTGTCAGCCTGGTCCTTCAGCGCCTGCACCAGACGCGGGTGCCGGTGGCCGAGGGAATTGGTGGCGATGCCCGCCACGCAGTCCAGATAGGCCGTGCCGTCCGTCGCATAAAGCCGGGCGCCCTCGCCGCGCTCCACCTCGACCGGGGCGCGATTGTAGACTCCCATGAGATGACCGGACACGACGGGCTCCTTCCCTGAAAAGAAAACAGCCCCGGCGGGGCGCGCCGGGACCATGCAGGACGGTGTTGTCCGCTTGCGGGCGGAGGGAGTCAACACCGCCCCCTGGCCCTAGTGCGCCTGATCCCAGTTGGCGGCCGCCTTGGCTTCCACGTCGATGGGGACGGTGAGCTGGACAGCGGGCAGCGGGGCGGTCTCCATGACCTTGCGGATCACGGCCATGGCGCGGTCGGCCTCGGCCTCGGGGGCCTCGAACACCAGTTCGTCGTGCACCTGCAGCAGCATGTGGGTCTGAAGCCCCGCGTCACGCAGGGCGGCGGGCATCCTCATCATGGCGCGGCGGATGATGTCGGCCGCGGCGCCCTGGATCGGGGCGTTGATGGCGGCGCGCTCGCCGAACTGGCGCTCGGCGCCGGACTTGGAGTGGATCGCCGGCACATGCACCCGCCGCCCGAACAGGGTGGTGACATAGCCCTGCTCGCGCACCAGCGCCTTGGTCCGGTCCATGTAGTCGCGGATGCCGGGGAAGCGTTCGAAATAGGTCTTGATATAGGCCCCCGCCTCGCCCTGGCCGATGCCCAGCTGGGCCGCCAGACCAAAGGCGGAGATGCCGTAGATGATGCCGAAATTGATCGCCTTGGCCCGGCGACGGGTCTCGGGCGTCATCTCCGAAAGGGGCACATCGAACATCTCGGACGCGGTGGCCGCGTGGATGTCCAGCCCGGCCTTGAAGGCGGCCTTCAGCTCGGGGATGTCGCCGATGTGGGCCAGCAGCCGCAGCTCGATCTGGCTGTAGTCCGCCGAGATCAGCACATGGCCGTCCCGGGCGATGAAGGCCTGGCGGATCTGGCGGCCCGTCTCGGTGCGGATGGGAATGTTCTGCAGGTTCGGGTCCGATGAGGCCAGCCGCCCGGTGGAGGCCGCCGCCAGCTGGAAGCTGGTATGCACCCGGTGGGTCTCGGGATCCGCCGCCAGCACCAGGGCGTCGGTGTAGGTGCCCTTGAGCTTGGCCAGCTGGCGCCAGTCCAGCAGGGTGCGCGGCAGGTCGTGGGTGAGGGCCAGCTCCTCCAGCACGGACGCATCGGTGCCCCACTGGCCCGAGGCGGTCTTCTTGCCGCCCTCCAGCCCCATCTCGCCGAACAGGATCTCGCCGATCTGCTTGGGGCTGCCCAGATTGAACGGGCGGCCCGCCAGTTCGTGGGCGGTGATCTCCAGCTCGGCCATGCGCATGCCGAACTCGCTGGACAGGGCGCGCAGCCGGTCCGGGTTCACCCGGATGCCCGCGATCTCCATGTCCGCCAGCACCGCGGGCATGCCGCGCTCCAGCGTCTCATAGGCGTTGGTCAGGCCCTCGGCCGCCAGCTGCGGTTTCAGGATGCGCCACAAGCGAAGGGTCACGTCCGCGTCCTCGGCGGCGTAGCAGGTGGCCGGTTTCAGCTCCACGTGGCGGAAGCTCTTCTGGGCCTTGCCGGTCCCGGCCACGGCCTTGAAGGCGATGGGCTCGTGGCCGAGGTGGCGTTTGGCCAGCTCGTCCATGCCGTGGGGGTGCAGCCCGCCGCCCAGCACGTAGGAGATCAGCATGGTGTCGTCGATGGGGCCCACGGCGATCCCGTGCCGCTTCATCACCGCCAGATCGTATTTGATGTTCTGGCCAACCTTCAGGACCGACGGATCCTCCAGCAGCGGCTTGAGCTTCGCCAGCGCCTCCTCGATCTCGATCTGGTCCGGCCGGGCGCGGCCCGCGCCCTCGAAGTCCAGCCCGCCGCCGCCGTCCGCCTCGCCCGGATGGTCGTGGGTCAGGGGGATGTAGCAGGCGCGGTTCGGGCCGGTGGCCAGCGACAGGCCGCACAGCTCCGCATGGCTGGACGACAGGGAATCCGTCTCGGTGTCGACGCCGATGACGCCCGCGGCCTTCGCCTCGGCGATCCAGACCTCCAGCGCCGCGAGGGTGGTCACGCACTCATAGGCGTCGGTGTCGAACAGGTGCGGCTCGGCCGGGGTGACGCTTTCGGCCGGGGCGTAGCGGGGCGTGGCCACCGGGGCGCTGACCGGTTTGGCCCGCAGCCCGCCGTTTGGGAAGGTGGCCCCGTTCTTCTCCGGCGCCTTGCCGTCGCCCACCCGCCGGGCCAGCGAGCGGAACTCCATCCTGTCCAGGAACGCCGAAAGCGTCGCCGGGTCGGGATCGCGCACCACGAAGTCGCTGATCGGCTCCGGCGCCGGGGCGTCGCAGGTCAGGCGCACCAGTTCGCGCGACAGGCGGATCTGGTCGGCGTATTCGATCAGGGTCTCGCGCCGCTTGTTCTGCTTGATCTCGTGGGCCCGCTCCAGAAGCGTGTCCAGGTCGCCGTATTCGGCGATCAGGGCCGAGGCGGTCTTGACCCCGATGCCCGGCGCGCCGGGCACATTGTCGGTGGAGTCCCCGATCAGGGCCTGCACGTCCACCACCCTGTCCGGCCCGACGCCGAACTTGGCCATGACCGCCTCATGCTCCAGCACGGCGTCCTTCATGGGATCGTACATGACCACCCCGTCGCCGATCAGCTGCATCAGGTCCTTGTCGGACGAGACGATCACCGCCTTGCCGCCCATGTCGCGCGCCTTGCAGGCGTAGGTGGCGATCAGGTCGTCGGCCTCGTAGCCGGGCAGCTCCACGCAGGGCAGGCCGAAGGCGGCGGTGGCCTCGCGCACCAGGGCGAACTGGGGGATCAGGTCCTCGGGCGGCGGCGGGCGGTGGGCCTTGTACTGGGGGTACAGATCGTTGCGGAAGGTCTTTTCCGAATGGTCGAAGATGGCCGCCAGATGGGTCGGCCCGTCCTCGCCCTTGAAGTCCCGCATCAGCTTCCACAGCATGTTGCAGTAGCCCTGCACCGCGCCCACCGGCAGGCCGTCGGACTTGCGCGTCAGGGGCGGCAGGGCGTGGTAGGCCCGAAAGATGTAGGCCGAGGCGTCGATCAGATACAGCCGCACCGGCGGCCCGTCCTGGGTCAGGGGACGGTCGATCGCAACGGTGTTCTCTGGGGCGCCTTGAGGGGCGGTGGAATCGGCGGGCTCGGACATGGCGGGCAACATAGTGCGCCGGGTCGCCGCCGTCAGCCGCCCGTTTCCTTTTGCCCGGAATGGGCGTATGGAAAGCCATCCGCGCCCGGCCGAAAGGTCGGGCGCCGCTGTTTTCAACGCCTGCTTCGCCGGGCCGCATTCCCAGGGGTTTCAACCCATGACCGACATTCTGATGCCCAAGGCCACCGCGGTCTGGCTGGTGGACAACACCTCGCTCAGCTTCGACCAGATCGCCGACTTCTGCGGCCTGCACCCGCTGGAAGTGCGCGGCATCGCCGACGGCGACGTGGCCCGCGACATCCGCGGCTCGGATCCCATCGTCAACGGCCAGCTGACCCGCGAGGAGCTGGACAAGGCCCAGAACGACGAAAACTACCGCATGAAGGCGGTGGTCAGCGCCCACGCCGAGCTGTTCAAGCCCGCCAGGAAGGGGCCCAAGTACACGCCCGTGTCGCGCCGTCAGGACCGCCCGGACGCTATCTCGTGGTTCGTGCGCAACCACCCCGAGGTGACCGACGCCCAGATCTCCAAGCTGCTGGGCACCACCAAGGCCACCATCGAGAGCGTGCGCAACCGCACCCACTGGAACAGCCCCAACATCAAGCCGGTGGATCCGGTGACCCTGGGCCTGACCAGCCAGATGCAGCTGGACGAGCTGGTCAAGAAGGCCGCCGAGAAGAAGGCCCGCGACGACGCGAAGAAGGGCGGCGGCGTGCTGGCCCCCGCCGGCGAGGCCGAGGCCCCGGTCGAGGAAGAACCCGAATTCACCCCCGAGGCCCGCGAGCGCCGCGGCGCCGAGCCCACGGCGGCGTCGGTGTTCGGCTCCAACGAGGACTGAGCCGGCCTCATCACCGAATGCAAAAGGCCCCGCCGGTGACCGGCGGGGCCTTTCTCGTTTTCAGTCGGAGGCGCCGCTAGTTCAGCCGCGCCTCGAGCGTTCGTATCTCTTCCTTCAGTCGGAGCTTCTGTTGTTTGAGCTCCCTGACGCGCAGCGAGTCGGCGCTGGGGTGGGTCATTTCCTGCTGGATGGTCTCATCCAGATTGCGGTGACGATTTCCCAGTTCGCGAATGCGAGCGTCAATGGCCATGGCTTGCGCCTCCATGTTAAGGGACCAGACAATCCAACGCCCCTCGCGGCGACCTGTAGAATCACATTCCGGTGACACGGGCCGTCGCAGGGACATGGGGAGCATGGCGCCCAATATGGCCGATGATGTGAACAGAGCCGTATCCGGCGCCCGGCCGCGCCTGATCGTGGGAATTTCCGGAGCATCCGGCGTGGCTTACGGCGTCCGGACGCTGGACGCCCTGAACGATCTGGGCGTGGAAAGCCACCTGGTGGTCAGCCGCGCGGCGGCCATGACCCTGTCGCAGGAAACGACTCTTTCTCTCGCCGAGCTCAACGACAAGGCGTCGGTGGTCCACAAGATCGGCGACGTGGGAGCGTCCGTTTCGTCCGGCTCGTTCCGCACCCTGGGCATGGTGGTGGCGCCCTGTTCGGTGCGGACCATGAGCGAGATCGCCACCGGCGTGACCTCCACCCTGCTGACCCGCGCCGCCGACGTGACCCTGAAGGAGCGCCGCCGTCTGGTGCTGATGGTGCGCGAGACGCCGCTGCATCTGGGCCACCTGCGCACCCTGACCGCCCTGGCCGAGATGGGCGCGGTGATCGCCCCGCCCCTGCCCGCCCTCTATGCGAAGCCTGCCTCCATCGAGGCCATGATCGACCAGTCGGTGGGCCGGATGCTGGACCTGTTCGGTCTGGACTGGGCGCCGGTGCGCCGCTGGCAGGGCATGGCGGCGGACGCGCCGGAATGAGCGACGGGTTCTGGGACTGGGCCGCGGCGGCCTACGCCGCGCCCGGCGTGGCCGAGGAATGCCTTCATCTGCAGGATGTTCACGAACAGGCCGTCCCGCTTCTGCTGTGGGCCGCCTGGTGCGCCGAGACCGGCCGGACGCCGGACGAGGACGCCCTTGAGGGCGCCATCGACACCACCCGGGTCTGGGCCGACCATGCGGTGGTCCCGCTGCGCGAGCTGCGCCGCGCCCTGAAGACCCGCCGCCCCGACATGGCCGACGCCGACCGCGAGGCGGTGCGGGCCCAGGTCAAGGCCGTCGAGCTGGAGGCCGAGCGCCGTCTGATTCTGGCGCTGGAGGGGCTGGCCCCCGAGCCGGGCGGCAAGGCGCCGGCGACGGTCGACCTGCTCGTCCGCGTGGCCCGCCAATGGGGCGACCAGATCCCGCGCCCGGCGCTCGGCCATCTGGCCGAGGCCTTGGTCAAGCGGCTTCCGGCCTGACTCGGCCTTGGCTATAAGGACGCGGACGGGGGCTCCATGAACGACGACGAAGACCTTTCCGACACCGAAGAGCGCGAGCTGCACGACCGGGTGAAGGCCCTGCGTCAGGAGCACGCCGACCTGGACGCCGCCATCGAGGCCCTGGGCGCCGTGCCCGTGCCCGACCAGCTGCGCATCGCCCGCATGAAGCGCCGCAAACTGGCCCTGCGCGACGAGATCGTGAAGATCGAGGCCCGCATCCTGCCCGACATCATCGCCTGACGAGGCGGAGCGCGGGACCGAAATCAGGCCTGCATGATCCAGCCCTCGACGCCCATGGCGGCCTGCTTGAGGGCTTCCGAGCGCGTGGGGTGGGCGTAGGAGGTGCGGGCGATGTCCTCGGAGGCGCCGCCGAAGGCCATGGTCATGCAGGCCGCGCCGATCAGCTCGCCCGCCTGCGGCCCATAGATGTGCACGCCCAGGACCCGGTCGGTCTTCGGATCGGCCAGAACCTTCACGAAGCCCTCGGTCTCGTGATTGATCTTGGCGCGGCTGTTGGCGGCGAAGGGGAATTTGCCCTTCCTGAATTCGACGCCCGCTTCCTTCAGCTGCTCCTCGGTCTTGCCGACCCAGGCCACTTCGGGGGCGGTGTAGATGACGCTGGGGACCAGGTTGTAGTCCGCATGGCCCGCCTTGCCCGCGATCAGCTCGACGGCGGCCACGGCGTCCTCCTCGGCCTTGTGGGCCAGCATGGGGCCATAGGTCACGTCGCCGATGACCCAGACGCCGTCCTGACCGGCCTTGAAGTGGTCGTTGGCGATGAAGCCGCGCTTGTCGGTCTCGATGCCCACCGTCTCCAGCCCCAGGCCCGCCGTGTAGGGGCGGCGGCCGATGGCCACCAGCACCACGTCGCCCTTGAGGGTCTCGGCCTTGCCGCCGGCCGCGGGTTCAATCATGAGCTCGACGCCGTCCTTGACCACCTTGGCGCCGGTGACTTTCGTGCCCATGCGGAAGGTCATGCCCTGTTTGGTCAGGCCGCGCTGGAAGGCCGTGGCCACCTCGGCGTCCATGCCCGCGCCGATCTTGTCCAGATACTCGACAACCTCGACCTCGGCGCCCAGACGACGCCAGACCGAGCCCAGCTCCAGCCCGATCACGCCCGCGCCGATGACGATCAGCTTCTTCGGCACCGCCGACAGCGACAGGGCGCCGGTGGAGTCGATCACCTTGCCCTCCACGAACTCCACGCCCGGCAGGGGGGTGGGCTCGGAGCCGGTGGCGATGATGATGTTCTTCGCGGCCACGGTGGTCTTCGATCCGTCGGCGGCCTCGACCTCGACCTGGCCCCACTCCCCTTTTCGGCCGGCGATGCGGCCCCGGCCCTTGAGCCAGTCCACCTTGTTCTTCTTGAACAGGAACTCGATGCCCTTGGTCAGCTGCCCGACGCTGTCGTCCTTCTGCTTCATCATCTGACCCAGGTCGAGCGCGCGGTCGCCGACCTTGATGCCCAGCCCGGCGAACGCCGTCCCGGCCGCCTCGTACATTTCGGAGGCGTGCAGCAGGGCCTTGGAGGGCATGCAGCCCACGTTCAGGCAGGTGCCGCCCAGGGTGTCGCGCATCTCGACGCAGGCGACCTTGAGGCCCAGCTGTCCCGCGCGGATGGCGGCGTTGTAGCCGCCGGGCCCGCCCCCGATGATGACCACGTCATATTGCGGAGCGGATTGGGGGGCGTCGGCCATGATGAGTCCTTGAGTTTCGGCGGGGAGGCGCGCGCCCGCTCATAACCCGGGACAGGCGGCCGTCTCCACCCCTGATATGGCCTCAGCGGCCGCGAGGGCAAGCCGCCGCGTCCGGTGTCAGGACGTCAGCTGCCCCGGCGCGCGGCTGCGGCGCACCCGGCGGCTGGCCGCCATGACCAGCAGGCCCACCAGCACCAGAGCCGCGATGACGATCCATTGCGGGTCCAGCCCCGCCGGGGCGGGGACGGCCTCGGCCGAGCGCGCGGCGATGTCGGCGGAGACGCCCCGATCCGGGCTCATGGCCAGCCGCAGCACGATGTCGGCCAGAAAGCCCAGAAAATAGGCGACGACGGCGCGGGGATTGCCCGCCCCCAGCAGCAGGGCGCTGACCAGATAGAGGACCACCGCCCCGATCCACAGAGCCGCGGTGGGCAGGTCACCGCCGGAATCCAGCGCCACAACGGCGCCGGAGCGCGCCGCCGCCGTCTCGGGACCCGCCCCCTCGAGGAACGGCGAGATGAACGGCCAGGCCAGCCAGCCCGCATAGCCGATCACCACCATGACCAGAATGAACCGCAGGATCTTCATGACCGCCTCCCTGTTCCCTCTGGGCGCAGCCTAGCAGCAGACGGGCGCTGACAGAACGGCGAAATCCCGGTTCAGGATTCCGCGGCTTCGGCCTCGGGCGCGGCGGGGGCGGTTTCCGCGGCGATTTCCGGCGCGGGCGGCAGGATCAGGGCGGCCTCGGTCCCCTCGCCCGGCGCGCTGTCCATGGACAGCCGCCCGCCCGACTGGCGCGCAAAGGCGTAAGCCTGGGACAGGCCCAGACCCGTGGCGCCGTCCCGGGTGGTGAAGAAGGGCTCGGAGGCGCGGGCCAGGACGTCGCTGTCCATGCCCGGGCCGTTGTCGCGCACCGACAGGCGCCACTGGCCCTCGGGCGTCTCGTCCAGCCGAACGGCCACGGAGCCGCGCCCCTCCAGCGCCTGAACGGCGTTGTCCAGCAGGGCGCGCACGGCGCCGTCGAAGGCGGCCGGGTCGATCACCGCCTCCATGGGCCGGTCGGGCGCCTCGATCATCAGGTCCACGTCCTCGCCCGCCATGTGGCGCAGGGTCGGCTCCATGCTTTTCAGCAGGACCGACAGGTCCAGCCGGTTCATGACCGCGTCCTCGCCCTGGCTGAAGGCGGCCAGACGCCGGGTCAGGGCCTCGCCGCGCCGGCCTGCGTTCAGGGCCGCGCCGCCCAGACGGCGCACCCGGTCGGGCTGGTCCGCCTGTTTCAGCAGCATGTCGAGGGCGCTGGTCATGACCCCCAGCAGGGCCGAGAAGTCGTGCGCGACGCCGCCGGTCAGACGGCCCACGTTCTCCAGCCGCCGCGCGGCCGTCAGCTCGGCCCGGTCCTCGGCGGCGCGGTCCTCCAGCGCGGTCAGGCGGGCGCGCGCCTGCTCCAGCTCGGCGCGCAGGGCCTCGGTCGGGTCGTCGGTCGTGTCTTCAGCGGGGATTTCGGGCAGAGGCTCCGGCGTGCGTTCGCCCGCCAGCAGCAGGGCGCCGTCCTCGCCCGGCAGGGCCAGGATGCGCCAGGTCAGGCCCGAGGCCGCAGCGATCGGCGCGGCCGCGCCCGGATCGGCGGCGCGGGCGGCGTTCAGGGCCATGCGGCCCTCCGTACGCTCGTCCAGCGCCAGAAACAGGTCGGCGAAGTCCAGGCCCTCGACGGCCCCGGCGTCCAGGCCGTGGCGCTCCAGCGCCGTGCGGTTGGCCTCGCGCACCCGTCCGTCCGCATCCAGAACCACCAGGGCGCTGGAGGCGGCGTCGAACACCCGCCGGGTCAGGCCGGGATCGACCGGGGCGGCGACGGGCTCCGGCGCGGGCGCGGGTTCGGGCTGAATCAGGCTGTCGGTCTCGACGATGGCGGCGGTGGAGCCGATCACCTCGCCCACAGGCCCGACGATGGGCATGGCCGTGACCGAGACCAGCATCTTCCGGCGGCTGGAGGGGTTGGCCATGATGTGCTGGAAGCCCTTGACCGTCTGGCCGCGCAGGGCCCGGGCGCTGGGCAGCAGGTCGGGCGGCACGGGGCGGCCGTCGGGATAGGTGATGCCCCAGGTGGCGGAGTGAAAGCGCAGGCCCAGCAGCTCGGCGTCGCGGCGTCCCAGCAGCTGGTGCGCGGCGCGGTTGGCGAAGATGAACTTGCCGCCCAGGTCGGTCTCGACAAGGGCGACCGGAATGGCGTCCAGCACCTCGCGCAGGCGTCGGGCCGAGCCCTCGTGGCTCATCAGGGCGTGTTCAAGCTGGGCCGTCGCATTTCGATACGCCAGGGCCCAGCGGGCGGCCGCGAAGAGTCCCGTAATGGCCGCGACGACGCAGATCGCCGCCACCACGCCGAACACCAGAGCCCAGTTGACCTCGCCTTCAAGAAACATGCGTTCGCCTTACACCGTATTCCATGACGTCGGTGCAAGAGCCGGGCCGGTCACCGTTGGGTGACCAGAAAAAAGGCCGGCCCTGGGAAGGGCCGGCCCGGGAGTCGGGGTGGAGTGCCGGGGATCGCGGTCAGAAAACAGCCTTCAGACCGACGGTGTAGGAGGGGCCGTACTCCTCGTACTGAACATTGACGTTGCGGCTGCCGCTGAAGCTGTACAGCGGCTCGTCGCCCAGGTTGGAGCCTTCGAAGAAGATCTGGACGTTGCGCGTCACGTCATAGGCGGCGGTCAGGTCGATCTGCAGGTGGTCGTCGATGTAGACGTCGAAGGCGGGGTCCTCGGGGTCGCCCACCTCGTCCAGGATGCGGTCGCGGTAGGTGGCGGCCAGGCGGGCCGAGAAGCCGTATTTCTGGTAGCCGATGGAGAGGTTGGCGGTGTTCTCGGCCTGGAACGGCAGGGGCGCGGTGCGCTCGCCGCCGTCCGGCAGCGGGATGCCGCCCTCGGCGTCCACCCAGGTGTAGTTGGCCGCCAGCAGCAAGCCGTCAAAGGGCGAAGGCAGGAAGGTCAGGCCCTGTTGCCAGGCCAGCTCGATGCCGAAGATGTCGGCGTCCGAGCCGTTGACGAAGGTCTCGTAGGCTTCAAAGCCCTCGTAGCCGGTCGTGCCGCCCAGATCGATGGCGTAAACCGGATCCTGCAGACGCTTGAAGAACAGGCCCGCAGACAGCAGTCCCACGTCGCCCGGATAGTATTCGATGGACAGGTCGATGCTGTCGGCGCGGGTGCGTTCCAGGTCCACATTGCCGAACTCGGCCTCGACCTCGCCGTCCTCGATCTCGATCAGGCCCGCGGGGCGGTTCTGCTCCAGGATCGGACGCACGACCGAGCGGAAATAGGCGGCCCGCAGCAGGGTGCGCGGGCTCAGCTCGTAGCGGGCGTTCAGGCTGGGCAGGACGTCGGTGTAGCTGTCCTCGACGCTGATGGCCGTCAGGGTCAGGGTCCCGGCGTCCTCGTCCAGGGTGACCTCGTTGCCCCGGGCGCTGTACTCGGTGTGCTCGATGCGCACGCCGCCGGTCAGGGTCAGGGCGCCGATGTCGGCGCTGGCCATGCCGTAGCCGGCCCAGATGTCCTCCTCGACCTCATAGTCCTCGACGTTGGAGTCGATGAAGCTGCCTTCCTCGTCCAGGTCGTCATTGAAGGCGGCCTGGTTGGCGCGCACGAAGGCGGCCACGGCCTGGGGATCAGCCTGGGGCGCGATCAGGCCCAGCGGATAGTCGATGTCGCTGTTGAGGAAGTCGGCGATGGTGGCGTCCATGTCGGCGCCGCCATAGACGTTGATGTCCAGGTCCGACATGCGGTCGCGCATGCGGGCCTTGAGGCCGAACTTCAGGAAGCCGGGATTGTCGCCGAAGAAGGTGTCGTGGGTCAGGTCCACGCGGGCCGACCACTCGCGATCCTCGGTGACGCCGCTTTCGAAAATGGCTTCGTCCAGCTCATAGCGCGAGGCGTCATTGAAGCCGGCCAGATCGTTGGTGATGATCAGGGGACGGCGCGGGTCGTCCAGGTTCGAGCCGACCAGGGTCCCCGTGCCGGAATGATCGGCCACGAAGATGAACTCCACATAGTCGGGGTTGTCCTCGCCCGCCTGGGCGTAGGCCAGCTGATACTCCAGCAGGTTCGAGCCGAAGCGGTTCTCGCCGCCGAAGGCCACCGAATAGATGGTCTGGGTCTCTTCACGGTCGCTGACGTAGGATTCCACTTCCTGATCGGCCAGAAGGAACTCGCGCTCGGAGCCGGAGACGATGTTGGCGCCGTTATCGGGGTTGGGCTCGAAAATGGACCCGCCCTGGACCTCGTCGTCGGCGAACTCGGAGTAGAGGGTGCGCAGGTAGAGGCTGGCCGTGTCGCTGAGGCGCCAGTCGAAATTCAGGGCCGCGCCCAGACGCGTGCGGGCCAGCACATAGTCGCGCGGCTCCAGCTCGACCGGGAAGATCGTGCCGCCATCCTCGTCCAGTTCGCCCGAGCCGTTCTCGATGCCGTCCGAGCCCAGTTCGCGGTCGAACCAGCTGAACGAGCCGGCGATGCCCAGCTGGCCGGTTCCCACATCATAGATGTTGGAGGCCGACAGGCCGATGCGGGGCGATATCTCCTCGCGCAGGGTGTTGTAGCTGCCTTCCGCCGTGAAGGTCCCGCCGAAGCCGGCGCGGTCGAAGGCGGTGGCGGATTCGATCTGCACCGCGCCGCCGATGGTGTCGGCGTCCATGTCCGGGGTCAGCGACTTGACGATGGTCAGGCTGGACAGCAGCTCGGCCGGGATCACGTCCAGGGCCACCTGGCGCTGATCGCCCTCGGCGCTGGGCACGCCCACGCCGTTGATGCTGATGCTGTTCAGATTGGGGTTGGCGCCCCGGATCGAGATGAACCGGCCCTCGCCCTGGTCGCGGTTGATGGAGACGCCCGGAATGCGCTGGGCCGCCTCGGTCACGTTCTGGTCCGGGAACTGGCCGATGAAGTCCGACGAGACGCCGTCCACCAGGTTCGGCGCGTTGCGCTTGCGGTTCAGGGCCGTGGACAGGTTGGCCCGCGTGCCGACCACCAGGATGTTCTCCACCGTGGTCACGTCGGCGCCGATGCGCACATTGACCACCGCGCCCGATCCCGGCGCCACCTCGACCGTCTCGTCCACCACGCCGGCGCCCACATAGGTGGTGCGCAGGGTGTAGGTTCCCGGCGCCACGCCGTTGATGACGAAGCGACCGTCGGCCCCCGTCACCGCGCGCTGGCCGGTCTCCACCAGAAGAACCTCGGCGCCGCCGAAGAAGGCGCCCGCCTGCTGGTCGCTGACCCGGCCGCGCACGACGCCGTCCTGGGCCTGGGCCTCGGCCGGCGCGGCGGCCAGGAGGACGACGGGGCCCGCCGCCAGCAGGGCGAGGGCGGCGACGCCCGCGCGCAGGATCGAAGCGGAACGAATGCGGGTGGTCTTCATGAGGTCTGTCCCCCGACAGCTGGGTCAATGCGGGAAGCGGCGCGTGGAACGCCAGCGCGCCGTGTTCTGGGGGGTTGCTATGCAGGCTTGATGACACCTGGCCCGTCATCAAGATGACGGTTAGATGACACGGGGCGGGTTGTGGGCGGGGCGTTGTTGTAATGCGACACCGCCCCGCGTTATTCGACAGAGGTGGCGGGACACCAAGAACTGGCTGCCACGAATATTAGTCCGTTTACGGACGATATCGCCGGAGATCATGATGAAGACGCTTTCGCTGACCGCCGTGGCCGCGGCCGCCCTGCTGGCCGCCTGCGCCACGGCCGAGGATGACGGGCCCCAGGGCATGGAGGCGATCGGCGATCCCGCCCGCGCCGTGCCCGTCGCCGGCGAGACCCTGGTCACCACCGATCCGGAAGTGGACGCCGATGATCCGGCGCTGTGGGCGGACGCCCGCGACCCCTCGCGCGCGGTGATGTTCGGCACGGACAAGACCGACGGCCTCTATGTCCACAATCTGGACGGTTCGGTGCGCCAGTTCCTGCCCTCGGGCCAGTTGAACAATGTGGACCTGCGCACGGGCTTTCAGGTGAACGGCCGCGAGATGGTTCTGGTGGGCGCCACCAATGACACGCCGGGCGGGGCGGGCATCAATTTCTACCTGTTCGATCCCGACACCCTGCAGACCGTGGATTACGGCCTGGTCTCCATCGGCATGGACGAGCCCTACGGCTTCTGCATGGGCCGGCGCGGCGACGAGGTCTATGCGGTGGTCACCACCAAGCTGGGCACGACCCACCAGTGGCCGGTCTCCGCCGGACCGGACGGCCCCGTGCTGGGCGCCGAGCGGGTCCTGACCCTCGGCAGCCAGCTGGAAGGCTGCGTCGTCGATGACGCGGCCGACACCCTCTATGTGGGCGAGGAGGACGTGGCCCTGTGGCGCTATGACTTCGATCCGTCGGGATCCGGTCAGGCCGTCGAGATCGCCCGCGTCGACTACGAGCGTTTCAAGGACGACATCGAAGGCGTCACCCTCATGCGCGACGGCGGCGAGGCCTTCCTCATCGTGTCGAGCCAGGGCGACAGCACCTTCCCCGTCTACCGGATCGAGGGCGACGAGCACGTCTATCTGGGGCGCTTCGCGGTGGTGGCTGCCGGCGATGTGGACGGCGTTCACGGCACCGACGGTCTGGACGCCTGGTCGGGGCCCATCGGCGGCTTCCCGAACGGCCTTCTGGCCATCCATGACGATCAGGAAGATTCTGGCCCGAACCAGCAGAACTACAAGTTCGTGGACTGGCGCGAGGTGCGCCGCGCCCTGAACTTCTGAGGCGACGGGGGGCGGTGGGATGACCCGCCGCCCCTCCACACCTCAGTCCTTCGACAGGTCGAAGCTGTCGATGACGCCGCCGTCGGTGTCGATGGCCCGGTAGGTCAGGGTTCCGGCGACGGGATCCACCTGGATGATCTGATAGGTGCGGGTGTTGACCGCGCCGAAGGCGGCGAAGTCGGGCAGGCCCTGCTCGTACATCTTGGTGCCCGACACCGCCACCAGATAAACCGTGCCGTGCTCGCCCTCGGCCGCCGGCTCATGGCCGCGCATGGGCACGGTGCGCATATAGGCGTGGTCGTGGCCCTGGAAGGCGATGTCCACATTGTGCCGGTCGAAGATCGGTCCCCAGGCGTCGCGCAGCGGGTAGTTATCCCGGCCCGGACGCGAGGCGTAGAACGGGTGGTGGTAGATCACCACCTTCCAGCGGGCGTCGCTTTCGCCCAGCACCCGGTCCAGCCAGTCCACCTGCAGCTCGGGCTCCACCAGGTCGTAGTTGGAGTCCATCACCACCACCAGCAGGTCCTGATAGGTCACATGGTAGGTGCGGCCCGGGTCCAGGGTCTCGGCGCCGTTGGCCGGCAGGGCGAACTGCTGGAGATACAGGGTCGGGTGGCCGCCGTGGCTGTCGTGGTTGCCCAGGGCCGGGACCACCGGGGTGCGGTCGAACACCGTGGAACCCTCGTGGAAGAACTGGTCCCAGTTGTCCCGCTCGGTGCCGTGGTCGATCAGGTCGCCGGCGATCATGTAGAAGCGCGCCTCGGGGAAGCGGCCGTCGGACTGACGGATCAGGTCGCCCCATTCGTCCAGCCCGTTCTGGGGGTCGCCCAGATAGACGAAGGCGTAGGGCTCGGCGCCCGCGTCCGCCGCGGTGCGGAAGCGGCGTCGCTGGGTCCAGGTCTGGCCGTTGTCGGCGCTGACCGCGTACTCATAATCCGTGGCCGGAGTCAGGTCGTCCAGCCGGACCCGGTGCAGGCGGATGTCGGGGTCGTTGACGATCTGGCGGCTGGTCAGGGCGTCGGCCCGGGACGTCAGCATGCGGCCCGCCCCGTCGTCGCCCGCGGGCGCCAGCCACAGGAGGGACTCATCCACCGTCTCGTCGGTGCGCCACTGCACCGTCACCCCGGTGCGGGGGTCGTCCTGCCAGGTCAGCTGCAGATGGTCGGGCGTGGCGGACGACGGATAGTCGGTGGCGCGGAAGAAGCCCACCATGCGCGAGACGAACTCCCAGCTCTCGAAGCTGCGCAGCACGGGCAGGCCGTCCAGTTCGGCCGGCAGGGCGTTGAACCAGTCGTTGTCGTCCACATAGGGCGCGCCGTCCTCGCGGGCGATCTGCACGTCGGCGCCCGGGATCAGCGGGGTGATGACGACCGTCCCCTCGCCCCCGGCGGGCGCGGCGAAGACCACATAGGGCTTCATCTCCCCCGACAGGCTGGGCACGCCCAGATTCACCTCGCCCGCGGGCACGGCCTTCTCCCAGACGTGGAAGGGATCCTCCACGTCGACCACGAAGTCCAGGTCGGCCCGGCGCTGGAAGCCCAGGTCGGCGAGCCAGAAAGGCGTCTCGCCCCAGGTGCTGTCGAAGGCCACGAACAGGCGCGCCGGGCGGTCCACGGTGAAGCGGGCGAAACCGGTCGAGAGACGCTCGCGCTCCTCCGCGTTCAGGAAGGCCGCGGCCGTCTCGGGCGTCAGGGCCAGACGCTCGTCGGGCCCCATCTCGCGCACCATGCGGTCCAGGATGTCGGAGACATAGCCCTCGAGGGCGGCGTGGGGCGAAGCGGGCGCCTCGATCGTCGTGGGCTGAAGGGCCAGCGCAGGCGTCTGCGAAAAGGCCAGGCCCGCCGACAGGGCGAGGGCGAGAAGAAGCTTGCGCGACATGGTGCGGCGTTCCTGAACAAGACCGCGCATGGACGCCGGCCATCGTGAGGGGATGGCCCATGGTGACGCCTGTGTATGACAGGGGCGTGTCGGCAGGGTTGAAATGCGCAGGGGACGGAGCAAGGGGGTCTGGCGCCGAAAACAAGAAAGGCCCGGCGTGAACCGGGCCTTCTTCGTTTTGACTGGAGCGGGCGAGGCGATTCGAACGCCCGACCCTCACCTTGGCAAGGTGATGCTCTACCCCTGAGCTACGCCCGCGCTCTCAGTCGAGGGCGGGCCTATAGCCGAGCGCGGGCGGGGGCTGCAAGAGGGGATCGCCGAAATTCGGAAATCCCGTCTCGAAACGCGCCCAAACATGCGCTCAGGCAGCGAGCATCCGCGACGCGAGCGGTAGCGCTCTTACCGGGGCGCCAGCCGGATCCCGCCGTCCAGACGGATGCATTCGCCGTTGATGTAGGTGTTCTCGGCCAGGTGCAGGGCCAGGGCGGCGTAGTCGGCGGGCGTGCCCAGGCGCTTGGGGAAGGGGATCATGGCGGCCAGGGCGTCCTGAACCTTCTGGTCCATGCCCGCCATCATGGGCGTCCACATGATGCCCGGCAGGATGGTGTTGACCCGCACGCCCTCGTTCATCAGGTCGCGGGCCATGGGCAGGGTCATGGCGTAGACGCCGCCCTTGGAGGCCGAATAGGCCGCCTGGCCGATCTGGCCGTCCTGGGCCGCCACGCTGGCGGTGTTGACGATCAGGCCGCGCTCGCCGTCGTCCATGGGGTCCAGGGTGACCATGCCCGCCGCCGACTGGGACGCCACGCGGAAGGTGCCGAACAGGTTGACCGTCACCGTCTTCTCGAACTGGGCCATGTCGTGGGCGCGGATCTCGCCGGTGTCCTTCTTGCGCGACACGGTCTTCTGGCCGGTGGCGATCCCCGCACAATTGACGGTCAGGCGCTCCTGGCCGTGGGCGGCGCGGGCCTTTTCGAAGGCGGCGGCCACCGAGGCGTCATCGGTCACATTGACCTTGCAGAAGACCCCGCCGATGTCGGCCGCGACCTTTTCGCCCGCTTCCTCGTTCAGGTCGAAGATGGCCACCTTGACGCCTTTGGCCGCCAGGGCCCGTGCCGTGCCTTCGCCCAGGCCCGAGGCTCCGCCCGTCACCACCGCTGCGATCGAACCATCCAGTTTCATGGCATTCGTCCTATATCTATGTTGAACCCTTGATGTGGGGCGAGGATTTAGACGCCATGACGCAAAACGCCAAACCGTCTTCAATTGAAACGCCCGAAGCGGTGCTGGAGCCGTCGCGCGCCCTGGTCCCCACCGTCATCCGCACCAACGCCGAGCGGGTGCGGCGCGGCTTCTGGCCCAAGATCCGGCGCACGGCCACGCGCATCCCCTTCGCGCGGGAGGCGGTGGCCGCCTGGCACGCCGCCCGGGATCCGGAGACGCCGTTCCGCGCCAAGGCCATGATGCTGGCGGGGCTCGGCTATTTCGTCATGCCGGTGGACGCCATTCCCGACGTCTTCGTGGGCATCGGCTTCACCGACGACGCGGCGGTGATCGCCGCCATGATCGCCCTGGTGGGCTCCAACATCCGCGGCCGCCACTACCAGTCGGCGGAACAGACGTTGGAGGCCATGCGCGAGGAGTGACCGGCCCGTCTCCTCCCCCGCTTGCGGGGGAGGGGGACCATCCGAAGGATGGTGGAGGGGGCGACCCCATCCACCGTGCTCGAGGTTCGCCCCCTCCACCGCTTCGCGGTCCCCCTCCCCCATGCGCTGCGCTTATGGGGGAGGAGACAGGCTCAGGGGTGCGTGCGCCACCAGCCGGTGATCGACAGACGCGGGGCGCCGGCGAAGGGCGTGACCATGGACACCGCATGGGCCTGGGGCACGCGGAACACGTTCAGCACATTGAAGCCGGGGGTGAAGGCCTCCACCACCTCGCCCGCATCGTCCTTGAACAGCAGCAGCCCGCCCCATTCCGCCCGCCAGCGCGGGCACAGGTTCAGCACATAGGCGTAGAGCCGCCCGGCCTTCTCATGGTGGTCATTGTGGCCGTTGAGGAACTGGCCCGGCCCGAAGCGGGTGGCCATGGCGTCCACATGGGCGATGCGCTCGTCCCCGGTCAGGCGCCGCGCGAAGTCCAGCCACGGCTCGCTGTTGAACAGGGTGTAGAGTTCGGCCAGCGCCTGCGGCATGGCCTCGCCGGTCTGGACCCCGTAGCCGATGCGGAAACGGTCGTAGACATACTGGAAGCCGTCGCGGGCGCCCTCGTGAACCATGGCGATGAGCCGGGCCTGCTCATCCACGGGCTGCCCCTCGAACACGCTGACCGGCACGTCCACATTGGCCGGATTGTCCAGACTGCGCCGCCAGGCCAGGCCGTCGTCGGCGAGAGCCCCGTGCAGCGCCTGAGCGGCCTCCGTCGTCAGGACGCCCGCCACCCGCGCCCGGCCGCGCCCGGCGAGGGCCTGCGCGCCCGCCGTCAAATCCACAGCCGGGTTGAGGGCGACGGCGGTCACCGGTCCTCGACCGTGACCACGATCTTGCCCAGGGCCTGACGGTCGCCCAGCGCCTGGATGGCCTCGCCCGCCTTGTGCAGGGGGAAGGTGCGCGACACCCGGGGCCGGATCTTGCCCTCGGCGTACAGGCGCATCAGGTCGGCCATGTTGGCGGCGTGCTGCTCCGGCTCGCGGGCCACATGGGCGCCCCAGAACACCCCGACGATGGACACCGACTTCAAAAGGGTCAGGTTCAGCGGCAGGGACGGGATCCCCGCCGGGAAGCCCACCACCAGATAGCGGCCGTCCCAGTCCATGGCCCGCACGGCCGGCTCGGCGTAGTCGCCGCCGACGCCGTCGAACACCACATCGGCGCCGTCGCGGCCCGTGGCCAGTTTCAGCTCGCCGGACAGCTCCTTCTGGGCCGCCTTGTCCATGGGGCCGGTGGGATAGATCAGGCCGTTGTCGGCCCCCAGCTCCAGGGCGAACTCCACCTTGTCGCCGGTGGAGGCGGCGGCCACGACCCGCGCGCCCATGGCCTTGCCCAGCTCGACCGCCGCGGCGCCCACGCCGCCCGCCGCGCCCAGCACCAGAAGGGTCTCACCCTCCTTCAGCCGCGCCCGGTCCTTCAGCGCATAGTAGCTGGTGCCATAGGTCATCACGAGGGCGGCGCCCTCCTCGAAGGACATCTCCTTGGGCATGGGGATGACGTGGGTGGCGGGCACGGCGATGCGCTCCACCAGCCCGCCCCAGCCGGGCACGGCGATGACCCGGTCGCCCTTGCGCACATTCTTGACGCCCTCGCCCACCGCCTCGACCACCCCGGCCACCTCGGCGCCGGGGGAGAAGGGGCGCTCGGGTCTGAACTGGTACTTGTCCTCGATGATCAGGGTGTCGGGGAAATTGATCCCCACCGCCTTCACCTCGATCACCACCTGGCCCTTGCCGGGGGTGGGGTCGTTGACCTCCTCGACCGTCAGGGTCTCGGGGCCGCCGGGGGCATGGGACAGGACCGCGCGCAAATCGAACCTCGTTGAAGCTGGTGTGCGGGCGGTGGCGCCCGTCTCCTTCGAAGGCTAATGAGCGCAAAGGCCCGTGAAAAGGGCGAACGCTTCAGGAAGACCCGATCATGACCCGTCCAGCCCTCGTTCTGCACGGCGGCGCCGGCGCCCGCCGGTCGGAAAACTACGACCGCGAGATCGCCAACATGCGCGCGGTGGTCGAGGCCATGGCCGCGCGCCTGGCGGACGGCGCCTCGGCTCTGGACGTGACGGTGGAGGCGGTGGTGCTGCTGGAGGACTCCGGGCTTTATGTGGCCGGGCGCGGGGCCTCGCCCAATCTGGATGGCCGCTATGAGCTGGACGCCAGCCTGATGGACGGCGCCACCCAGAAGGCCGGGGCCGTGGCCGCGCTGCAGGGCTTCCGCAACCCCATCCGCGCCGCCCGGGCGGTGATGGAGAAGACCCCCCACGTCATGCTGGCCGGCCAGGGCGCCGCCGACTTCGCCCGCGATCAGCGACTGGAGGCGGTGGACGATCCCGAGGCCTGGTTCACCCGCGCCGGACAGGGCGACGACAACCATCCGCCCGGAACCCTGGCCCACGGCACCGTGGGCTGCGTGGTGCTGGACGCGCAGGGGCGCCTGGCGGCGGCCACCTCCACCGCCGGGGTGTTCGGCAAGATGCCCGGCCGCGTGGGCGACACCCCCATACCCGCCGCCGGCACCTGGGCCGACGACCATGCGGCGGTGTCCTGCACCGGCCAGGGGGAGTATTTCATCCGCACCGCCGCCGCCGCCCAGACCGCCTGGCGCGTGGCCGCCAACCAGCCCCTGGCCCCGGCCGCCCGCGCCGTCATCGACCGGATCGGCGCCATGGGCGGCGACGGCGGCCTGATCGCCCTGGACCGCCACGGCAACCGCGCCGATCCCTTCAACAGCCAGGGCATGAAGCGCGCCTGGCTGGACGTGTCCGGGGAGATCGGGGTGGAGGTGTTCGGGTAGCCCGGCGGTTGGCTTGCCGGCGCTGTTGAGCGGCGACTGTTGTCGCCCCCTTGCGGGAGTTCAGCGTGGCGCTACGTTCTACCAATGCTGAAGCACCTTCGTGCGCGCTGGCCCGATCTTCACGTCCCTCCGGGCGAGCCGATTTGGCTGCTCTATGAGTTAGACGAAGAAGCCGACGCGGTCCTGCGCTCTGCCGAGGTCTTTCCTGACGGAAGCGTGACTCGAAATAGCATTGAGATCGAGGAGCGCGGTGGCAAGCCATGTCCCTCTCTTATTGAGGGCTCCCTTCCTACCATTTTCCAGGGCGTGACTGCAGAAGAGATCACGTCGCACGAGTTCGATGCGACGTGGGCGAGGGGCGTGGACACGCCGTTCTGGAACGTCTCCTAGCCACCCGCCACAACCCGTAGCATCTGCCCCCCTCACCCCCACGGCCCGCGCCGCTCGCCCGTCACCGGCACGAAGGCGCCGGCGCGCGGGGCTTCCGGCTCGGCGAAGAAGGCCGGGCGCGATCCGCCGCCCATTTCGTTGAGGGCCTTGATGCGGTTGGCGGTGGCCGGGTGGGTCGAGAACAGGTTGTCAGCGCCCTTTCCGTTCAGGGGATTGATGATGAACATGTGGGCGGTGGCGGGATTGCGCTCGGCCGCCACGTTCAGCTCGCCGCGGGCGTAGCGCTCCATCTTCGCCAGCGCCGACGCCAGGGCCTGGGGGTCGCCCGCGATCTCCGCGCCCACCCGGTCCGCGCCGTATTCGCGGGTGCGGCTGATGGCCATCTGCACCAGCGCGGCCGCCATGGGCGCCAGCAGCATGATGGCCAGGGTCCCGATGATGCCGCCGGGCCGGTCGCGCCCGCCGAAGAACAGGGCGAAATTGGCCAGGGCCGCGATGGCGCCGGCGATGGTCGCCGTCACCGTCATGACCAGGGTGTCGCGGTTCTTCACATGGGCCAGTTCGTGGGCCATGACGCCGCGGATCTCGGCCCGGTTCAGCATGCGCAGCAGACCGGTGGTGGCCGCCACCGCCGCGTTGTCGGGATTGCGGCCCGTGGCGAAGGCGTTGGGCTGGTCATTGGGGATGATGACGATGTTGGGCAGGGGCAGGCCCGCGCTCGCCGCCATGGCTTTTGTGTCGGCCACATAGTTGCGCACCACCGGGTCGGGGTGGCTCTCGTCCACCGGCTGGGCCCGGTACATCTTCAGCACGATCTTGTCGGCGTTCCAGTAGCTGACGAAGTTCAGCGCCACCGCGAACACCAGGGCGATCAGCATGCCTGTGGCCCCGCCGATCAGATAACCGACGCCCACGAACAGGGCGGTCATGGCGGCCAGCAGGATGAAGGTCTTGATGTGGTTCATCGTTTTCCGTGTGAATGATCGGGCGGGCTTTGTCGCCGCCCCTGTTGCATACTATGTGGAGCGGGACCGTCCCCGCCTCAAGAGCTTCCGCCCGTGACCGATCAGCCCGCCGATGACATTCCTGTCCTGCTGAACCCGGACCTGCCGGACGCCGCCCAGGACAAGCCCCTGAGCCCCGCCGCGCGCCGCGCGCTGGAGGAGGCCGCCGCCCGCCGCGCCGCCGCGCCGCCGCTGGACCTGCCGCCCGAACAGGGCGGGCCGCGCGGGGCCGAGCCGACGCGCTATGGCGACTGGGAGAAAAAAGGCCTGGCGGTGGATTTCTGATGAAACGCTGGGCCTTCACCGACGAGGAACTTCGCCTGACCCGGATCCGGGTGAAGTCCTGGGCCGCCCGCGCCTCCGAGGCCCTGGTGGTGGGCGCTGTGGCGGTGGCGCCGCTGGCCCTGACGCTCTGGGTGCTGTGGCTGGTGCTGCAGGTGGCCGCCTTCGTGGGCGGGCTGATGACCGGACCGTTCAACGCCACGGTCCTGATGATCGCCCCGGGGCTGGAAGGCTTCCTGCTGCATCCGGTGACCTCCACCGTGCTGAACATCGTGGTGGCCTTGGGGGCCCTGGTGGTGATCGGGCTAATGGCCAAGGGCGTCATCGGGCGGCTGGTGGGCCGGATGGTGGAGGACTTCATCACCCGCATCCCGGTGGGCAGCGTGGTCTATGGCTCGGCGCGCCAGCTGATCGCCAGCTTCCAGTCCCCCACCGAGGGCGCCCAGAAGGTGGTGCTGATCGAGTTCCCCTCGCCCGAGATGCGCACCGTGGGCCTGGTCACCCAGCGCTTCCGCGCCTCGGACACGGGCGAGGAGCTGGCGGCGGTCTATGTGCCGACCACGCCGAACCCGACCTCGGGCTATGTGGAGATCGTGCCGGTGGAGCGGCTGGTGTGGCTGGACTGGACCCTGAACGAGGCCATCCAGTTCATCGTCTCGGCCGGTGTCATCTCGCCCGAGACGGTCAAGTACCGCACCACCGGCCATCCCGATCCGCAGGGATCGCCCCCGCCGATCATCCCCGACCAGAGCTGATCAGGTCCGCACGAACTCAAGGAACAGCGGCGGGGTGTCGCCCAGCTGCTTTTCCTCATAGCGGGTGGTGACATGGTCGGCGGGCGCGGTGCGCCAGTCGTCGGCCCGCTCGGCCTGCCATTCAAGCCCCTCGGTGCGCAGGAACCGTTCGTGGGCCCAGGCGGCGTAGTCCTTCCAGTCGGTGACGAAGCGCAGCCGGCCGCCGGGCTTCAGCACCCGCGCGATCTCCACCGCCGTCTCGTCCTGGATCAGGCGGCGCTTGTTGTGCCGCGCCTTGGGCCAGGGGTCGGGGAACAGGATCATGACCCGGTCCAGACTGGCGTCCGGCAGGGCCGCCATCACCGCCCGCGCGTCCCCGGCGTGCAGGCGCACGTTCTTCAGCCCCATCTCCTCCACATGACGCAGGGCCGAACCCACCCCGTTCAGGAAGGGCTCGCAGCCGATCATCAGGGCGTGGGGATGACGTCGCGCCTGTTCGGCCAGATGCTCGCCGCCCCCGAAGCCGATCTCGATCCAGACCTCGGTCGCCTCGGGCATCAGGGCCTTCGGATCGATCGGCCCCGCCTCGGGGTCGGGCAGGGCGATGGTCGGCAGCAGGGTGTCGAACAGGGCCGCCTGGCGCGGTTTCAGCGTGCGCGAGCGGATGCGCCCGAACGAGCGCATGGGGCCCCAGCTGGGCGCAGGGCCTTCGGTCTTGTCGTCGGGTTCGCTCATCAGTCCCGCAGCAGTTCGTTGACGCCGGTCTTGGCCCGGGTCTGGGCGTCCACGCGCTTGACGATGACGGCGCAGTACAGGGACGGCCCGCCGTTGGGATCGGGCAGGGCGCCGGGCACCACGACGGAATACGCCGGCACCTCGCCCCGGAACACCTCGCCGGTGGCCCGGTCCACGATCTTCGTGGAGGCCGACAGATAGACGCCCATGGCCAGCACCGCGCCCTCGCGCACGATGACGCCCTCGGCCACCTCGGCGCGGGCGCCGATGAAACAGCCGTCCTCGATGATGGTGGGGTTGGCCTGCAGGGGCTCCAGCACCCCGCCGATGCCCGCCCCGCCGGACAGGTGCACATTCTTGCCGATCTGGGCGCACGACCCGACCGTGGCCCAGGCGTCCACCATGGCGCCCTCGTCCACATAGGCCCCGATGTTCACGAAGGAGGGCATCAGGACCACATTGCGGCCGATGAAGGCGCCGTGGCGCACGAAGCTGCCCGGCACGGCGCGGAAGCCCGCGGCGCGGAACTGTTCGGCGTGCCAGGTCCCGAACTTGTTGGGGACCTTGTCCCACCAGGGGCCGTGACCGGCGTGGGGCGAGCCGAAGCCCTTGCCCGCCGTGGACATGACCGTGTTGTCGTTGAGGCGGAAGGACAGCAGCACCGCCTTCTTCAGCCACTGGTGGGTGGTCCAGACGCCGTCCTCGCCGCGCGAGGCCACCCGGGCCTGACCGGAGTCCAGCAGGTCCAGGGCCTCCATCACCGCGTCGCGCGCCTGCCCGGTCGTGGACGGCGACAGATCGGCGCGATTTTCCCAGGCGGTTTCGATCACGGATTCCAGCGGATGGGTCATGCGGCGTCTCTCAAGGGCAGGCGGTTCAGGAACGGCGGCAGGGTCTCGGTGCGGTGATCCACGAAGGGGGCGGTGGAGGCCGGGGCGTGGGCGCCCACCAGCACCGTGGCCATGCCCATGTCGGCGGCGGGCTTCAGGTTCTTCTCGGTGTCCTCGAAGAAGGCGGCGCGGCGCGGATCGACCCCGTGCCGCTCGATCATGCGGGTGAAGGCGCGCGGGTCCGGCTTGGGGATCAGGTCCGAGGCCTCGATGTGGAACACGTCGTGGAACAGGTCGGCGATCTTCAGGGCGTCCAGCACCCGCTCCGCATGGGCCGCCGCCCCGTTGGTGAAGATCAGCCGCCGCCCCGGCAGGCGCGACAGACCATCCCGCAGCACCGGGTCCGGCGTCAGGCAGTCCAGCTCGACCCGGTGCACCTCGTCCAGAAAGGCGCCGGGGTCCACCCGATGGTTCAGCATCAGGCCGCTCAGCGAGGTGCCGTGGTCGCGAAGATATTTCAGCTGCAGCTGGCGCGCCTCGGCCGGGCCCATGCCCACGGTGCGCACGAAGAAGGCGTTGATGCGGTCCTGCACCCGCCCCATCAGGCCGCATTCGGCCGGATAAAGGGTGTTGTCCATGTCGAACACCCAGTGCTCGACGTGATCGAGGGACGGGCTCACGCCTTCACCAGGGTTCCGGCGCCGTGCTCGGTGAACAGCTCCACCAGCATGGCGTGGCTGCGCCGTCCGTCCAGGATGACCACCGCCTCGACCCCGGCCTTCACCGCCGCCATGGCGGTCTCCAGCTTGGGGATCATGCCGCCGGTGGCGACGCCGTCGGCGATCAGCTGTTCGGCCTCGGCCACGGTCATCTGGCGGATCACCTGTCCGTCCTTGTCCAGCACGCCCTTCACATCGGTCAGCAGAAGCATTCTTTTGGCCTGCAGCGACCCGGCCACCGCGCCCGCCACCGTGTCGGCGTTGACGTTGTAGGTCTTGCCGTCCTCGGCGACGCCGATGGGGGCGATCACCGGCACCCAGTCCTCGGACTCCGAGGCGATCAGGCCCCGGATCAGCTTGGGGTCCACCCTGGTGGGTTCGCCCACGAAGCCGAGATCCACCTCATGCTCGATCATGCTGTCGGGGTCGCGGCGGGTGCGGCGGGTCTTCTCCACCGTCAGCAGGCCGGCGTCCTTGCCCGACAGGCCCACGCCGCGCACATCGGCCTGTTTCCCGGCCTCGGTGATCCAGTTGGCGATCTCCTTGTTGACTGCGCCCGACAGGACCATCTCGGCGATCTGCATGGTGGCCGCGTCGGTGACGCGCAGGCCGTCCACGAACTCGGATTTCACGCCGGCCCGGTCCAGCATGGCGCTGATCTGCGGGCCGCCGCCGTGGACCACCACGGGGTTCACGCCCATCAGCTTCAGCAGCACCACGTCGGCGGCGAACTGCTTGGCCACGGCCTCGTCGCCCATGGCGTGGCCGCCGTATTTGATGACCACGGTCTGGCGGTCATAGACCTGGATATAGGGCAGCGCCTCGGCCAGGGTCCTGGCGGTGGCCCAGCTGCGGTCTTCGGACTGCCGCTCGTCTTCGGTGATGGGAACCTGGTTCATCGCCCCGGCGCGATAGCGGACATGGGCGGCGCTGTCACCTCATCCTTCTCCCATTGGGAGAAGGGGACCCCGCGCACCGGAGCGACAGCGAAGGTTCTGCGCGCGGGGGATGAGGGCCGGTTGGGCGAGACGACGCCCCCGACCCTCACCCTGCGCGCGAACCACGGATGCTCACGCATCCGTGCGCGCAGCCCTCTCCCGCCGGGAGAGGGGCTTTATCATTCCGCCGCCAGGGCCTGCGGGTTCGGGGACTCGTCGGCCAGCTTGCTCAGGTCCGAGTCGGTCTTCGACTCCTCCTTCAGGGTCTCGTCCAGCAGGCGCACCGCGTCGGGCAGCTCCAGCAGTTCGGCCCAGCGCTTCAGGGTGCCGTAGCGGGCGATCTCGTAGTGCTCCACCGCCTGGGCGGCCGAGATCAGACCGGCGTCCAGAGCGGGCGTGTCCTTGTAGTCCTCGAGAATTTCCTCGCCCTCGGCGATGAGGCCCTCGATGGCTTCGCAGGTCTTGCCCATGGCGCGCTTGCCGATGATGTCGAACACCTGCTGCAGGCGCTCAATCTGGCCCTCGGTCTCCTCGATATGCTTCTCGAAGGCGGCTTTCAGCGCAGGAGATTGCGCGCCGCGGGCCATTTTCGGCAGGGCTTTGGCGATCTTTCGCTCGGCGTAATAGATGTCCTTGAGGGTGTCGTAGAACAGGTTATCCAGGGTCTTCTCGGTCATGGCCGTTTCCCTTCCATTGGAGTGACCGCCGACAACCGGACGAGGCGGGGAATGTTCCCCACATTCCGGAACCGATCACGAACACGGCCGGTTTACAGGGTCATGGATGGGGACCACACAGAACCACGGCCGACGGCACTGGACGCCGAGGTCGCGCGACAGCTGCTGGAGCGGGGCTTCTACGTGTTCGAGGCGCCGCGACCGGAGGCCGGGCCGAAGCCAATCAGCGTCCGGCCGCCTCCGCCAGGATCCCATAGGACTTCACCCGCGCGGCGTGATCGAAGATCTGGCTTGTGACCATCAACTCGTCGGGTTTGTGACGATCGATGAAGGCGTCCAGCTGCGTCTTCACCGTCTCGGGCGAGCCCACCGCCGAACAGGACAGGGCCTGATCGATCATGGCGCGCGCGTCCGCGTCCAGCGCCTCCGCATAGCCCGGGCGCGGCGGCGGCAGCTTGCCCGCCTTGCCGGTGCGCAGATTGACGAAGGCCTGCTGCACCGAGGTGAACAGGTCCTTTGCCTCCTCGTCGGTGTCGGCGGCGAAGGCATTGTAGCCCAGCATCACATAGGGCTCGCCCAGACGCTTCGACGGCTGGAACGACGAGCGATAGATGGCCAGCGCCCGCTCCAGCTCGGCCGGGGCGAAATGGCTGGCGAAGGCGTAGGGCAGGCCCAGATGGGCCGCCAGCTGCGCCCCGTAGGTGGACGAGCCCAGCATCCAGACCTGAACCTCCTGCCCCTCGCCCGGCGTGGCGCGGATGCGCTGGCCCTCCTCGGCCGGTTCGAACCAGCTCATCAGCTCCATGACGTCGCGGGGGAAGTCGTCGACCCCGCCGTCCAGCGTCCGGCGCAGGGCCCGCGACGTGGCCTGATCCGTCCCCGGCGCGCGGCCCAGCCCCAGGTCGATGCGGCCCGGATGCAGCGCCGCCAGGGTGCCGAACTGCTCGGCGATCACATAGGGCGCGTGGTTGGGCAGCATGATGCCCCCGGCGCCGACGCGGATGGTGCTGGTCCCCGCCGCCACATGGCCGATCACCACCGCAGTGGCCGCGCTGGCGATGCCCGGCATGTTGTGGTGCTCGGCCAGCCAGTAGCGATGATAGCCCCGCCGCTCGGCGTGTCGGGCCAGATCAAGGGTGTTGGCGAGGGACTGGGAAACGTCGGACCCTTGGGGCACCGGCGACAGGTCGAGTACGGAAAGTCTGGGCATGACGCCCATATGGGGTGCGCGAGCCGCGCCCCAAGCCCCGCTAGAGCACCACCCCCGTCGTGCGCATGATCTCGGCGCGCAGTTCGGGGATGCCGTGGCCCTTCTCCGCCGAGGTCACGGCCACGAAGGGATAGGCGGCGGGGCGCTTGGAGACGGCCTTGAGGGTCTTTTCGCCCATGGCCTCGGCCTCGCCCTTCTTGAGCTTGTCGGCCTTGGTCAGGACGATCTGGTAGCTGACCGCGGCTTCGTCCAGGGCGTCCAGGGCCTCGTCGTCCACCTTCTTGAGCCCGTGGCGGCTGTCGATCAGCAGATAGACCCGCTTCAGGGTCACCCGGCCGCGCAGATAGTCCCGGCCCAGGTTCTGGAACCGCTTCACCTCGCCCCTGGACGCCTTCGCCCAGCCATAGCCGGGCAGGTCCACCAGACGCATCTTGCCGTCCAGATCGAAGAAGTTCACCTCCCGCGTCCGCCCCGGCTCATTGGAGGCGCGGGCCAGCTTGTGCATGCCCACCAGCCCGTTGATCAGGCTGGACTTGCCCACATTGGAGCGCCCGGCGAAGGCCACCTCGGGCAGGTCCGGCTCGGGCAGCTGCTCGATCTTGGCGCAGCCCATGATGAAGGTGGCCGGGCGGGCGAACAGCACCCGCGCCGCCTCGACCTCCTCATCGGTGAACTCGCTCACGAGGCCTTCTTCCTGATGTACCGGTCGATGAAGCTGTCGATCGGGTTCTCGGCCTTGAAGCGGTGCATGATCACGTACTGCTGCAGGATCGACAGGATGTTGTTCCACGCCCAGTAGATCAGCAGGCCGGCCGCGAACGGGGCCATGATGAAGGTGAACACGAACGGCATGAAGGCGAAGATCTTGCGCTGAACCGGGTCCGGCGGCGGCGGGTTCATGGACATCTGCAGCCACATGGTCAGGCCGTAGACGATCGCCAGCACGCTGAGGGACAGGGTGAACCCGCCCATGCCGGTGTTGGACACGCCGATCAGGCCGCCGATGAGCGGAACCGAGGCGGGATCCCACGGGATCAGGCCGAACAGGTTCCAGACGTTCGTGGGGTCGCGGGCGGAGAGATCCTGGATCCAGCCGAAGAAGGGCGCGTGCCGCATCTCGATGGTCACGAACAGCACCTTGTACAGGGCGTAGAACACCGGGATCTGCAACAGGATCGGCAGGCAGCCGGCCAGCGGATTGATCTTCTCGCGCTGATACAGCGCCATCATTTCCTGCTGCTGCTTCTGCGGGTCCGAGCCGTGCTTCTTCTTGATCTCCTCCATCTTGGGCGCGAGCATCTTCATCTTGGAGAGGCTCTCGTAGCTCTTGTTGGCCAGGGGGAAGAGCAGCAGCTTGATGACCACGGTCAGCAGCAGGATGGCGACGCCGAAATTGCCCACCAGGCCGTAGAAGAACTCCACCGTCAGGAAGATCGGCCGGGTCAGGAACCAGAACATGCCCCAGTCGATGGCCTGGTCGAAGCGCGGGATGCCCAGGCTGTTCTCGTAGCCGCGCAGGATCTCGGCCCGCTTGGCCCCGGCGAACAGGCGCTGGGTCTCGGTGATCTGGCGGCCCGGATTGATGACCCGCGCCGCGCCCAGGATATTGGCCTCGTGGATGTTGACCTCGCCGACCCGGCGCACGCGCAGCTCGGCGTCGATGGCCTCGGTCTGGTCGGGCAGCAGGGCCGCCAGCCAGTATTTGTCGGTGATGCCCAGCCAGCCGCCGGTGGACTCATAGGCGATGCGCGGCTCGTCCTCCCAGTCGCGGTACTTCTCCAGCCGCAGCCGGTCGCCCAGAACGCCGATGGCGCCCTCGTGCAGGATGAACTGGCGGCCCAGGTCGTCGGGCACCCCGTGCCGCTGCACCGAGCCGTAGGGCGCAAGCGTGATGGCCTGCGAACCCAGATTGGCCACCGTGTCGGTCAGGGTGAAGACGTACTGCTCGTCCACCTCGATGCGGCGGGTGAAGCGCAGGCCCTGGCCGTTGTCATAGGTCAGGGTGACCGGCGCGCCGGGCGCCAGGGTCGAGCCCTCGGTCAGGGTCCATTCGGTGTTGGGGCCGGGGACGCCGGGGATGTTCTGGCCCAGCCAGCCGAACTGGGCGAAATAGGCGTGTTCGGTGCCCTGCGGCCGAAACAGCTCAACCGGGTCCTCCCCGTCCAGGGTCTCGCGGTAGTTGGTCAGGAACAGGTCGTCGATGCGCGCGCCCTGCAGCGACAGCGAGCCCGCCATGGTCGGGGTGCTGATCGGCACGCGCGGGCCGGTGGCCAGGGCCGTGCGCCGGTCGGTGAACACCGCCGTCTCGGGCCGGAAGGCGGTGGCGGGGCCGTCGACCGTCGTCTCGACCGCGGCCTGCTGCTCGGCGCGCTGGCGCTCGGTCGAGGGCTGCAGCACGAACAGCTGATAAAGAAGCAGGATCGCCACGGTGCACACGATGAACAGGATCGTGTTGCGGGTGCTCTCATTCTGCATGGGTCAGCGGTCCTGGCCGGAAGGGTCACGGGTCGGCGTTGAAGGGACGTCGGAGATCGACGGAGCGGCCGCGGGCGTGGACGCCGGGCCGGAACTGGGCGCGAGCCTTATCAGCGCGCTTTTCACATCGTCAAGCAATCGGTCCCAAGCGCGGTCGGGCGTGCCCTGACGGGCCACCAGCACATAGTCGTATCCGGGATGGGCGTGGAGGGGCAAAAGCGCCCGGGCGGCCTCGCGCAGGCGGCGCTTGGCGCGGTTGCGGACCACCGCCCCGCCCACCTTCCGGGTGGCGGTGAAGCCGACCCCCACCGTGGCCTCGCCGTCGCCCCGGTCCAGGGCCTGGATCACCACGGCGCCGGAGGCCTTTGAAACGCCCTTCGCGGCCGCCAGGAACTGGGGCCGCGAAGTCAGGCGTTCGATTTTGAACATGGTTCCGTCCTGCGCCCGAAGGCGCATTGGGCGCTTACGCCGTCAGGCGCTTGCGGCCCTTGGCGCGGCGGCGCGCAACGATCTTCTGACCGTTCTTGGTGGCCATCCGCGAACGGAAGCCGTGACGGCGCTTGCGCACGAGTCGGGACGGCTGATAGGTCCGCTTCACGATAAGGCTCCGGCAATCAGGGTTGTGCGGCGAGCAAGGATGTCCGCTGCAGGAAGGGCGGGCGTATAAGTCGGGCCGGCCCGGGAGTCAACGGCGAACGGGCTTTCCGGGCGCTTACAGGAGAATAAGACAGCCCATGGGCGAAAGCACGGTCAGGCACTGGATCGTCCGGCTGGCGCCCCTCCTGGGCGTGGTCGCCCTCGCGGCCCTGATCCTGGGCATGGGCTGGAACCGGTATCTGTCGCTGGACACCCTAAAGGACCACGGCGAGGCGCTGCACGCCTTCGTGGCGGACCACTACCTGCTGACTCTGCTGGGCCTGACCCTGCTGTTCGCCCTTCTGACCGCCAGCGTCATTCCCGGCGTGGTCTTCGTCACCGTGGCCGCAGGCTATCTGTACGGCACCTGGGTGGGCGGCGTGGCCACCGCCCTGGGGGCCACCGTGGGCGCCCTGATCGTCTATGCGGCGGGCCGGTCGGCGCTGGGAGAGACCCTTCGTCAGAAGGCGGCGGCCCGGCCCGGCCTGATCCAGCGCATCTGCGAGGGGGTGGACCGCGACACCTTCCGCTATGTGCTGGTGTCGCGGCTGGTGGTGACGGTGCCGTTCCACCTGATCAACATAGCGGCCGGGGTCGTCTCGGCCCCGCTCCGGCCCTACACCCTGGCCACCTTCGTCGGCCTGCTGCCCGCCCATTTCATCTATTGCTGGATCGGAGACGGGCTGAACGACATTCTGTCGGTCAATGAGGATCCTGACCTTCGCGCCCTGTTCAACGAGTTCGCATGGCCCCTGATGGGAGTCGCCTTCCTGGCCCTGGTGCTGCCGCTGATCATGCGGCGGTTGAGCCCGCGCGCGCCGGACGCGGCGGCATGATGCGCGCCCCGGACCGCGGCATGATGCGCTCGCGCCTGCCCAGGCTGCGCGGTCCCGACGGCCTGTCGGCGCGGCTGCTGCTGCTGACCGGGGTGTTCACCCTGGCGGTGGTGGGGCTGATCCTGGCGCCCAGCGCGGCCTCGTTCCACGAGCGCTGGCTGCTGGACCGCATCCGCGCCGCCGAACTGGCCTCGGTGGGCGTCGAGGCCCTGCCCTATTCGCTGGTCGAGGACGACACCGCCCGCCAGCTGCTGCAGATCAGCGGCGTCCAGGCCGTGGCGGTGCAGGAGGAGGGCGTGCGTCGTCTGCTGCTGCAGGCCCCCGCCCTGCCCCGCACGCCCGAACTGATCGACCTGCGCCAGTCCGACCCCGGCGCCCGCCTGACGGACCCCTGGCGCACCCTGGCGGGCCATCCCGAGCGTTCGCTGCGGGTGATGGCCCGGCCCCGCTACCGCTCCGGCGACTTCATCGAGGTGGTGGCCCCGGCCGAGCCCCTGAAACAGGAGCTGCGCGCCTATCTGGTCAACAGCCTGCTGCTGTCGCTGGTGGTGGCCGGGGCGGCCGGGGGCCTGCTCTACGCCGCCCTGGCCTTCCTGGTGCTCAGCCCCATGCGGCGGGTGACCATTTCCATCGAGCGCTTCCGCGCCGACCCCGAGGCCGCCTCCGAGCCGCCGCAGGGCCGCCGCGACGAGATCGGCCGGGTTGAGGACGAACTGGCCCGCATGCAGGAGGAGGTGCGTCAGGCCCTGCGCTCCCGCGCCCGTCTGGCTGCGCTGGGCGAGGCGGTGGCGCGCATCAACCACGACCTCAGGAACATGCTGACCTCGGCCCAGATGGCCTCGGACCGCCTGGCCGGCAGCCCCGACCCCCAGGTGGCCAAGGCCCTGCCCCGGCTGGAGCGGGCGCTGGACCGGGCCGCCACCCTCGCCACCCACGTTCTGGACTATGGCAAGACCGCCGAGCCGGAGCCCGAGCGCCAGTCCCTGCCCCTCAAGACCGCCGTGGCCGCCGCCGCCGAGGACGCGGGGCTGGAGCCGCGCGGGGTGCGGCTGGTGCGCAGGATCCCCCCCGGCGCCCTGATCCAGGCCGACCCGGACCAGTTGCACCGCATCCTCGTCAATCTGATGCGCAACGCCCGCCACGCCATCCAGGGCGCGCGGGGCGAGGAGGCCAAGGGGAAGGTGACGGTGGAGGCCGTGATCGGACCCGACGGCGTCATCCTCACCATCGCCGACGACGGGCCGGGCATCGCCCCGCGCGTGGCCGAGCGGCTGTTCCAGCCCTTCGTGGCGGGCTCGGCGGGGGGCACGGGCCTGGGCCTCGCCATCGCCCGCGAACTGGCCGCCAACCACGGCGGCGAACTGACCCTGGCCTCCACCGGTCCGGAGGGCACGACCTTCCGGCTGGTGATCCCGAAGGGCCAGGGCGCGCACTCATAAATCGCCGACGCCACGGGTCCTCTTGCAGGCAGCGCGGAGACTGCGGTCGGGGCTGACAGGGAACCGCTTCCCGCTCTCGACTCCCGGTCAGCGGGCGGCGCCTGTCAGGACACCCGCCTCCCTAGTCGGGAAGCGTCCGCGCAACACGAAGGCCCGTCGAATTTGTCCTGCTGCTCGGCCAGTCATAGGAGCGCTGGGCGGAACGCAGGTAGTCCGGGCCACTGTCCCAGGCGCCGCCCCGGACGACGCGGTCGGGACAATCATCGCTCGTGCGGGCCGAGCCGTCGGTGGGCGCGTCTTCATAGCTGTCGGAATAACAATCCTCGACCAGCTCCCACACATTGCCGTGCATGTCATGAAGGCCGAAGGCGTTGGGGAGTTTGCGGCCGACAGGATGCGTGTTGCCGTAGGGGCGGAAGCGGTCGCGGCTATACCAGGCGTGGTCATCCAGCTGGCTGACATCATCGCCAAAGCTGTAATCGGTGTCCGAGCCGGCCCTTGCGGCGTATTCCCATTCCGCCTCGCTCAGCAGGCGGTAGCGGTCCGCACGGTCCGTGAGGCCCGTCTTGTGGTTCAGCCAGTCCACATAGGCCTGCGCATCAAGCCATGAGACGCACGTCACCGGATGACCGCCTGATTGCTCGAACCCGGGGGATAGCCAGTTCGTTCCGGGCATCGCGCGCACTTGACCGCTGAACCACCTCAGGCAGACCTCGTCCGGACTCCAGCCGGTCTCTTCCGCGAAGGCGCTGAACTCATCCACGCTCACTTCGTAGCGGCCGACGGCCAGGCGATGCCCGATCTCAACCATGCGCTGGGGGCCTTCATCACCAAATCCCCTGTGCTCCGACTCCGGCGAACCCATTGTGAAGCGCCCTGCGGGCAGAACCACCATCTCCGGACCCTGGCCAGGCCCGGAAATGAACGGATCACGGAACACGTCGCCTGTTCGGGTCTGCGCCTTGGCGGCCGTATCGGCCAGAGCGAGCGCGCCGAGCGCACACAGGAGTGCGGCCCACGGCTTCAGCCCTGCTGGTAATCGGATGGCGATCGCCATGGCGTTCAGTATCCCTAAACATTCCCCGTGATCAGGGGGATCGCCCCGGCTCGGCGGCCTGCTCCACCGATGGTATGCATTTCGACCGAAAACCAAAGTCGAAAATCGACGATCGGCGGACTTGTCAGATGCCGTCAGCCCGTCGCAACTTCACCAGACTTGGGGGAGTCGCTAGACATCCTTCAGATTAAGGTTCGGGGCGTGGGATGCGACAACGGGGATTGATGGGGCTCATTGCCCTGGTGCTCGCGGGCATGGCCGGTATGGCGCAGGCCCAGTCCCAGAGCGCCTACGTTCGCGGCGCGCTGGACCGGCTGGACGCCGTGGCGGATGGCGTGTCTTACAGCTCCAACCTGAGCTTTGACCTCAGTCGCGTTACGGCGGGTCAGCATTTCCGGCGGTCCACTGTACCCGCTACGGGCTCCGCCGTGCGGGTGACTGCGGCCTGCGACACCGATTGCAGTCGCCTGCAGCTCCGCGTGGTCGATTTCCAGAACCGCCAGGTCGCCTATGAACAGCCCCACACGGGGGCCAGCACGCTGCTCTTCTATCCGCAGGCGGGTCAGACCTACTGGATCTATGCGCAGCCGTTGGATTGCAGCGAGGCCTACTGCTACGTCGTCGTCGGGGTCTGGCAATAATCATGAGGACGTGAGCTGGCTCTGCGCCTCCGAAATCCCGCATTTCCGGACGCCAGTTCCCCACGCCGCAAGGGTTTGCGCCTGCCGCACCCGGTATTTCGCCCCCCGCCTTTCCCCATCCCCTAGACTGGCCCAGCAGACCCCGCGCGCGGACGCGGACTGCTTTCCGCCGTCACGATCAGGGAGGGGATTTCAGACAATTCAGACAATTCGCACCCTGTTTTCTTGGCCCCGGAGTCCGAAATCCGGGCGACGGCGTTGCACTCCCGTTGCACTGTTTTTTCGGGTCCGCCGTCTCACCCGGCGCGCGATTTCAGACAATTCGGACAATTCAGACCCTGTTTTTCAGGGTCCGGAGTCCGAAATCAGAGTCGGCCTAGCGGGTCAGCACCACGCCCTCGCGGCGCGGGTCGGCGCCGGCGTCCCAGCGGCCGTCGCGCCACAGCACCCCGTGCAGGCCCGAGTTCTCCGAGGCGTTGGGGCGCAGGTCGATGCCCGCCGCCGCCAGCTCGGCCTGCAGCTCGGGGGTGAACATCTCGGTGTCCGCGCCGAAGCCGTCGCCCCGCGCCACCAGATTGGGCAGGTCGATGGCGTCCTGCATGGACAGGTCCCAGGCCAGGGTCCCGATCAGGGCCTTGGCCACATAGGCCAGGATGGAGGTGCCGCCGGGCGACCCCACCGCGCCTACGAAGCGGCCCTCGCGGTCCAGGATGATCACCGGGCTCATGGACGAGCGCGGACGCTTGCCCGGGGCCACCGCATTGGCCGCCGGAACACCCGCCGCGTCGACGGGCGAGAAGGAGAAGTCGGTCAGTTGATTGTTGAGGAAGAAGCCCGCCGCCATGCGGCCCGAGCCGAAGATGCTCTCCACCGTGGTGGTCATGCTGACCGCATTGCCCTGGGCGTCCACCACCACGAAGTGGGAGGTGCCGGCGGGCTCGGCGGTGGCGTCGGCGGCCCGGGGCTGGAAGCCCGGCGGCAGGCCCGGCTCGGCCGCCCCGCCCAGCGTCGGCGCCAGGGCTGCGCGCCCGGCCACATAGGCCGGGTCCAGCAGGCCCGCGACGGGCACCGCCACGAAGTCCGCGTCGCCCACATAGCGGTCGCGGTCGGCGTACATCAGGCGCTGCAGCTGGGCGAAGGCGGTCCAGGCGTCCGCCTCGGCCGGGCCGCCGTCCACGGCCGGGACATGCTCGGCCATGGCCAGCAGTTGCAGCACCGCCAGCCCGCTGGACGGCGGCGGCGGCACGCAGAGCACATACAGGCGCCATTCCCGACAGACCGCCTCGCGCGCCACCGGGCGGTAGGCGGCCAGATCCTCGAGGCTCAGGGCGCCGGGCCGCTCGCCCGCCTGCACGGCGGCGATGATCTCCCGGGCGATGTCGCCGCGATACAGGGCGTCCGGCCCGTCCTCGGCGAGGGCGCGCACCGTGGCGGCGTAGGCGGGGTTGCGCAGGGTGTCCCCCGCCTCCAGCCGCTCGCCGTCGGCGCCGCTGAAATAGGCCCGCGCCCAGTCGGTGGAGGCCTGGGGCGCCCGGGAGGCGATCATGCCCGCCAGCCGGGGGCTGACGATGAAGCCGTCCTCGGCCAGCCGCGCCGCGTCGCCGAACAGCCCGGACCACGCCAGCCGCCCGTGCCGCTCGTGGGCCATGGCCAGCATGGCCACCGCGCCCGGCGCCCCGGTGGAGCGCCCGCTCAGCACCGCCTCGCGGAAGCCCAGCGGCTCGCCGTCCTCAAAGAACAATTCGGGCGTCGCGGCCGAGGGCGCCGTCTCGCGCCCGTCGAAGGCCGTCACCGCCCCGCTGGCGGCGTCGTAGTGCATCAGGAAGGCCCCGCCCCCCAGACCCGAGCTCTGGGGCTCCACGAGGCCCAGAACGGCCTGGATGGCCACCGCCGCGTCCACCGCCGAGCCGCCTCGCCGCAGCACCGCCATGCCCGCCTCCGCCGCCAGCGGATTGGCCGCGCTGACGATGGGTCCGCGCGCGCCTTGCGATGGGACCTGCGCCGCGACCGGCGCGGGCTCGGCCGAAAGACGCATCGGCCCGGCGCAGGCCGTCAGGATCAGGGCCGTGGACAGGACCGGCGTCAGGATGCGCGCCGCGCGGCGACGAAGAGAAGCAGACAGGGTCATATCCATCCCCTAAGGCGGAACGTCCCGGCTGAAAACCGCGCGCGCGGTTTCCTGCCGATTCCGCGCAAATGCGGCTTGCATCGTCGCCCCGACGCGGCTAGGTGTCCGGCCCTTCGCGGTTCCACCGCCATGCGCGCCCGTAGCTCAGCTGGATAGAGCACCAGACTACGAATCTGGGGGTCAGGAGTTCGAATCTCTTCGGGCGCGCCATTCTTTGACGTCAGACAGTGGAACCCGGCAATCCTGGCCTTGCGGAGGCCGTATTCCTCTCCGGACAGATCGGCTCTGATCGTGCCGAAGCAGGGCGCATCGCCCTGATTGACGACCGCGACGTCGAACTGGTTCCGGATCGCATCCTGGGCAAAGTGATCGCAACGGATCGTCCAGGTGTCCTGGGACGGCTGCAATGACAGGCTGCACACCTGACCGGCGCCGGCTGACGCCACACAAACAGGATGCCGGCGGCGGGCGGTCCCGTCCGTGGTTAGTAAAACGGCAGGGATGACCCTGGGCATCAGCTTGAGGGGTCGAGACGCCCCAACCAAGGGGAATGTGGACGGCCGCTTCCCGAGCCCGCCAAGTCTTTTGAGGTATTGTTCACCAATCTCTCGCGCATTTTCTTAAAGCTGGCGCCCTAGATTGCCCATAACGAATGGAGCACTCTCATGCGCGCAGTTCTTGCGGCCGTCATACTGGCCATCGCCGTTCCGCACACCGCGGAGGCAAGCATCCGGATCCGTCTTCAGGCGACCGTCGCGGCAAGCTGCGGGGTCGCCGACATCTCGGTGGAGGAGGGCCGGATCACGGTGCTCACCATCTGCAACGCCGAGCACTTCCAGCTCAACATCCAGACCGTGGACGGGCCGGTGACGATCCTGGCGGCGAACTCGCCCGACGCCTCTGTCAACCTGATCGGTGGCGCCCTGGGCGTCACCAGCCGCGCGCCCGGCGCCCAGCGCTTCGTGGTCGACACCGACACGAGCGGTCTGACCGCCGATAACGTCGTGGCCGAGGCTGTGGCCGCCTGAGGCGGCCGCCACCCCCTCAGTAGGGGATGAAAGACAGCGTCAGCGTGTCCCGGTACCGCCCAGCATAGACATTGGTCGCCGGCGCCACCCGCACTTCCAGCGTCTGCGCCTGCACCGACAGGCGCGAGAAGGGCAGGTCCACGGACGCGGCGCCGGTCGCCGTGTCCAGTTCTGAGCCGGCCAGGAAGGCGCGGTACGGGATCGACCCAAGCGCGGGCCCGTCCTCATGAACCAGCATCCCGCCGTTGTCGGACGTCGCCGTGACCGCCATATCGGCGTTGGTCCGGTAGAAGAATGTGGCCGTGGTTCGCGACCCACGGGACAGATCGCCCAGGTCGATGTTCTCGACACCGTTGCGCGAACTGGCCTCGAAGCGCATCACGGGCATCACGCGGGAAGCCAGGGTAAGCGGCTGGGTCGTGTCGCCGGCTGTGACATCAATCTGGGCCTGATAGACGCCGGAGCGTCGGAACTGGCCGGATCGGACGTCGCCGAGCGGAACCACGACCGCACGACCCGCGACCAGGTCGTTTCTGGCGCTTTCGCTGAGAACCAGACTACGGCCGGAACGAACGGCCACGCTGGATGCTGCGACGTCGGTCCCGAGCTGGCTTGAGCCATTGGTCAAACGGATCGGCAAGGACTCGGCAGGGGCCGGAGCGATGACCACCGGCACGGCCACGCAGGCCGCGTCCAGGACCCCGGCGGCGGAACTCAGGCGAAGGGACATGCGCTCGTCCACCGCGGCCCCGGGATTATACTCGTGACCCGTTTCCTGGCTGACCGTCAGCGCATAGCCCGAGCAGCCAGGGGCCGGAGCGACCGCAGCCGATGCCAGAATAATCGTCGCGGCCATCGCAATCATTGCAATCTCTCCAAGGCAATCGAACCGGCGTCACGGTAGGCATCATGGCTGTCATCGACCTCGAACGTGAAGCCGGCGTTAACCGCAGGGAATACGACGCTGTAACGACCCGGGCTCAGGTTCGGCAGCGCCACACGTCCGGATCTGTTGGTGAAGACAGGCCGGTCCACGCCCGTGTCGTCACGCAGGTAGCCGTAGAGGAGCGAAATCGGCTCCCCCTCGAAGATCAGGGTGGCGATCACGGTGCGGTAGGCGTCGCTGCCCACTGTCAGACCGATCCCCGTCCGCGCACCCGGCACGACAAGATAACGCCCGGAGCCGATGTCATAGCCGACGGGACCGCCAGAGATCCCGACGCGCAGTTCCTCGGGGCGATACGGGTTACGAGCAGGAGCGACCGCCGGGCCGAACAGCCCCGACCGGCCCAGGGTGGTGGATCCGGCGCTGCTCTCGATGGTGACCTGAGCCCCCCTCAGGGAGGGATGGGGACGGAAGAGATAGAATCCGCGGCCCGGGTCCCGGGAGACGCCGAACATCCCGTCGACAAAGGCGATGCCCGACTGCAGCCGCGCCCGCACAGCCTGACCGCCGCCGTTCACCTGGCTGGTGACGCCGACGTCGGCTTCAAACCGCGTCGTGGTGTAGCCGAGTTCGCCGTCGATCTGGGTCTCGCCTGCGCGCTGGATGGCGCCCAGGCGATAGTTGAAGTCGGGAACCTCGAACCCGCGGTTGCGGACGTACTCAGCGCGGGCGGTCTCGCTGATGCTGTCGTAGGAGGTGGAGGCCCGGCCCCTTTCGCCGAACGGGAGGCTCAACGAAATGAAGGCGCCGGTCTCCTGGCGGCCATCGGCGAACTCTCCGTGCCGTCCGATGACCGAGGCGACCACGCGACCGAATTGTTGGCTCAGGCCAATGTTCAGGAACCTGTCCGCGCCGTCACGGCCGTGACGGGTTGCGTAGGCCCCCCCGACGGATATGGAGGTCCGACGGCTGATGTCGAACCGGTAGTCGGCCGCGACCAGCCACTCCTGGTCGATCGTCGAGAAGCGGTCGGCAAGGGTGGCGAAGTCGGTAGAGGTGTAGTCCAGGCTGACGGTCAGGGTGTCGTTCCGGTCCTCCCCAAGGAAGGGGCCGCCACGGAAGTTGACGCTGCTCGCGACGCCGCTGCCGGCGACGGCTGACTCACTCACCGCGAATTCGAAAAGAGCCACGCCCGCCCCGAAGCCAAGGGCCGAGGAAGCGCCGACATTCACGACCTCTTCAGACAGGGCCGCATGGGCGCCTACCGTGAGGTTGTCGCTGATGCCCCGGCTGTAGAAGGCGGTGGCGGCCCATTCGTCGCCGTAGTCGAAGCCGGAGCTCTGGTCATCGCGCAGGGCGCCGAGGGAGAATGAAAATTCACTGAGGCCCGCCGCCAGCAGCGTCAGGTCGCTCGAGAGGGAGAAGGCGTCCAACTCGCGGCGGCCGAGAGCGTCCTCCACCACGATGGTGACATTGTTGCTGACGTTGGCCAGGGGGATGTCGCCGAGATCGACGGGACCGCCCTGCGACTGGAAACGGCTGAGCAGCACGCCGTTCGCATAGACCTCGACGATGGCCGGGCGCTCGAGGAAGAACGAACGGCGCCCGGTCGGACGGATATTGCGCGTCGGATCCAGCTCTTCATAGCTGCGCTCGTACGAAAAGCCGAGCACACCGGTCGCGCCTCCCAGACGGGGCAGAAACGGACTCAGATCGCCAGCGGAATAGCGTATCGCCCGCTGGGGGTCGTCCTTGAACAGGATGATCGCGTCACGACGGAAGCTGTCGTCTTCGGCGCCGAAGTTGAAGGAGCCCCCGAAGTCGACGTTGATCCCGGTGATGCCGCCGAAATTGCCAAACCCGGAGAAAGCGAACTGGCCCAGGGCGCCGCGGTCGTCCTCCAGATTGTCGTTGAGAAGCAAGGCCCCCGTCACACCTGCCGAAATCCGGCCCGGATAGACCCGCTCCACACCGTCATATCCGCCCGGCGGGAGAAGAGAGACGCCGAGTGCGGGTCGGGCGGTCGGGGGGACGTTGACCTGGATGCTGAGGGTCTGGGCATCGAGCCGGGCGCTCACGCCGGCCTGGCCCAGTTGCTCCACGGGCACGAGGTCTGAACCCAGCGAACGAAGGGCGACGTGGGTGCTCTCGTCAATTGTGGCCCCCAGCGCCTCCGACAACGCCGCGGGGGAGATCGCGACCAGCTGCGACACCGTTGTCCGCACCGCCACGCTAGGGTAGCGGCGGCCGTCGACGACCACCGGCAACTGTGTTTCCAGAACGGCCTGATTATCGGGGATCGACGGCGCCTGGACGCCGGCCGATCCGACGGAGGACGGCTGCGCCCCGGCATCGGCCGACGGCGACCCCTGGGCGCTCGTCGGCGCGGTCGGCGCGGACTGCGGAACCTGTTCGTCGGCGGCGCCTGACAGGCCGGGAATGTTCAGCGTATGGCCCGCCAGGATCAGGTCCGGTCGCCGGATGTCATTGAGCTCGACCAGGGTTTTGACGCTGACCCTGTAGACCCGGGCGATCTGGCTGAGCGTCTCTCCCGGCGCGATGCGGTGCGTGGGGCCCGCAGTCGTGGGCGTGGCCACGAACAGCAATACGATTCCAATGGCGGTGGACCCGGTGAGTCCCCGCCGCCTTCCTGGCCCCCGCTTGTGCATTGGACTGTGCCTCTTCTACCGGGCCGGACCGATGTCGACGGCGACGGTTCCCGCCGGCAAGCCGGGGACCTGAAGGGAGAAATGGCGCGTGGAATTGGGCGGCAGGATGGGGTTCTCGATCTGGGCTGCAAGCACTTCAGGATCGAGCACGCGCTGTTCGCCGCCCGCCGAGAGAGTCACTGATCTCTGTGCGAGAAAGCCGTAGTCGGAACCAGTGTTCACGATGGAGAAACGGATGTCGTCGCCGTTGCGCTCTACGGCGCTGACGGCGATGTCCGCCCGGGCATTGGCTGCCTGGACATAAACCGCGACGCCGAAGTCATAGACCGTAATCACGCCGCTGAAGCCCTCGGGCATCACGGGCACTTCCTTGACCTGAAGAACGTAGGCGGCGCTCTGCGCCAGCGCCGGGTCCCCGATGTACTGGAAGCGAATGGCCTGGCTTTGCTGCGGCGCGACGAGGGCCTGCGGCGGAAACACGGCGAACTGTTCCTCGGCCGGCGAGAAGGTCTGGGAGCCGTCGGCGGCGACTTCGCGGCGAAGCACGCGCACCTCGAACGGGAGGGGGTCAGTGCGGCTGTTGGCGACCGTCACAACCGCGGAGGACTGGCCGGCGTGCGGGGCCAGGAACACGCGCATCGGCGTGACTTCGTGGGCCGAGGCGGTGGTGGCCAGACACAGGCTGGCGACGACCGCCGCCGCGCCGAGAGGCTGAATGGAGGATTGACGCAGGATGGACATTACTGGGCCTCTGTGGCGACGGGATATCGGGCGCCGCCGAATGGAAAGTCCGGCGGGCGAGTGCTCGCCCGCCGGACCTGCCTTGTTCGTTTCGTCTTAGTTGGCGACGACCGCGATCGTCAGAACGTCGGTGTAGTCACCGGCGAAGACGTTGGTGGTCGTGAAGGCGGCGTTGGCCGGCGACGGGATCCGCACGCCGTCGGCGCGCAGGGTCACGGTGCCGCCCTGGCCGGCCATCAGGGCCGTGGAGCCCGGACGCACGGTCACGATCGGAGCCGACAGGCCCTGCTCGGAGAAGTTCAGGCCAGAGCCACCGCCGTGCTGGATCGAATACTCGACCTGGTTGGCGCTGCCGCCCGAGGTGCCGGTGCGGAACAGGTAGCCGCCGTTGGCCGAGCTGATGGTGCGGGTCATGCCGGCGGCCGAGTTGCAGATGTAGGTGGCGTTGAAGCCGCCCAGGGCGACCTGCGCCGTGGCATCGGTGTTGGCCAGTTGGCCGAAGTCGAGGTTCAGAACGCCGCCGGTGGCGCCCGAGTTGTAGGCGCCGCAAACCGAGGCGACGTTACCGGTCAGGTTGACGGTCAGGTTCTGGGCGGCGGCCGGGGCGGCGATCATGGCGAGGGCCGAGGCGGCGAGAAGAATGCGCTTCATGGTAGTCTCCAAAGGTTTGGCCAGGTGGCCGTTCGAGTCCGGCGGGCGCCGGGTGTTCTGGGGCCGAAAGACCCCGGGAAAGAGCGGTTCCGCGCTGACGGAGCCGAAGGATGGGCCTTTGGCGCAAAGCGCCTCGGACCCCCTCCGGAGCGGGCATGCCGGGTCTGATCGCGCCGGGGTTTAATCCGGCGGGCTTGACGACCCGATCTGCCTTTGGAAGCGGTCTGTGGACCGCGCCTCCCCGGAAGCCGGAAACTTAACGCTTCCTTAACTTCAACTTAGTCGTGCCCCGGAAGGCGGGCGTCCCCACATTTGGGTAGCGCCGTTATATTCAACTGCCGGGCGACGCCGTGTGGTTAAAACACCATGAATCTGGGGATTTTTAACCATCTTTTCATTGAATCATAAGGAAATTTTTTATTTTGCTCGGACCTTTTCCGAACCATCGAGCCGGGCCGGAATTACCTGAGCGCCGACAGCCGCTCCCCGAATCAGGTCATGAGGCCAGGCTCTCAGGACGTCGGAGAGACCCCTACGGACGTCTGAACGAGCGTCTCCCGACCAGCTGAAGGATCAGCGCTCCAGACGAGGGCCGGGAATGACGAGCGGCGGAGCGACGCTCCGGTTGGCGAGATGGCCGTTCCGCACCCCGCCAATTGGTGAAGTCGCTCCGTCAGGGGCGACGAAGTCGAGCTGGGGAGCGCGCGCCGGTCAGCCGATCCGGTACGACGCGATCATCGCGAACAGCTCTTCCCGGCTGCTGATCCCCAGCTTGTGGTAGACGCGCCGGATGTGGGTTCTCACCGTCTCGATAGACAGGTTCAGCGCCTCGGCCACCGCAAAGGGCGTCTGACCTCCGATCAACCTCTTCACGATCGCAGCTTCGGATCGCGTGATGTCGAAGTGTGGGGCGAAGTCGGCCCATACATATCTCTCGGCCAGATCTGAGGGCTGGAAAGTCAGCGCGATCGGAAGCCCTCCGGGGTCGCCGAGAGCCGGCGGCAGCCACTCAACGTGAATGATGCCTATGCTTCCGCAGGCACGCCGGTAGGACCATCCCGCCGTCCCAAGGCCGCCCGTCGCGAGAAATGTGCGCAGGCTCGCGGTGCGCCCCTTGTCCGAGAAAGCGAAATGCCCGCCTGCAATCTGGATTTCACTGTCGGCTTTGGAAAGCGCTTCGCCCGCCAGATTCAGGTCGAGAAGCTTCAAATCAGGCGTGACCATGAACAAAGCATGAGAACGAGACACGCTCCATTTCAGAAGCGGCCGATCATATTCATCCTGCCAATTGCGCAAAATTGGCTCAGCAGAACCGTTTTGCGCCAAACTACTGCTTTCGCCGGGGGGCGACCAATATGCCACTGAGATTGAACTTTGATTTATAGTTAATTCAATCTATCTATACGGGCCTCTTCACAAATCCCCACTTTTGGGTATGGTGCGGCGATTCTCACGCCTTCCGCGAACCGGGCTCGAGAACAACCATAAAAGGTGGCGTCAAGCGGCTGCCAATGGCCGGAGTGGCTGTGAAGAGCGGCAGCACCCGGGATCAACCCGATGCCGTTCCGCGCGACGGGTATGCTTCGCTGAGCCAACTCAACCATGAAATACGCCACAAAGGTCTTCGGCGAGGCCGGGACCGGAACTGATGAAACACAATCAAGGTCTGGGCGCACGGGATACGGGCGACGGCAAACATTGATGGCGCCGGGTATCAGAGTTTGGCCGAAGGCGACGTCCCATATTTGGAACGCCTCGGTTTCTAGGTGACTTCGCTGAGCCAGGTCCGCCAACGGAGGCGGCTATCCTCCGGCTCTCCCGCCTCTACCGCCGCGACAGCCTGGCGATACCCGGACGCGCTCTGCCCGAACTCCTCCAGGAAGAGCCGCTCCATCTGGCGTTCGTCGTCGAAGCCGTAGTGGCGGGCCAGCACCTCCGGCAGGGCCGCGTCGCGACGATCCAGGGCCGAGCGGAGGGCGGCCAGTCGCCGCTTCCGGATCTGTCTGGCCACGCCGCCATGCTGCTCAAACAGGCGATACAGGGCGGACCGTGAAATGCCTGTGTCTGCTGCAACGCTGTCCACGGAAAGATGCGGGTCGGCGAGACTGGCGTCGATGTGCTGCTCCACCAACTCGCGGCGGGAGAAGGTCTGACGGCGGCTCTGGGCAGTCGAACGCCGGGGTGACGTTTGAATCGAACCGAGAATCTCGATCAGGGCCCGGCCAAGACCGGGCATTGCGCCTGGCTCCAGGGCGTCCGCCCGACGCACCAAAGAAACCAGATAGTCAGCCAGCATCAGATTTTGCGGTGAGGTCAGCAATCGCCCGTGCAGCCCATTGGTCGAGCCCAGCGCGGCCTCCATGACTGAACGGGCGACGCTGACCGTGATCATGCGCGCCTCATGCGCCTCGGTGCGTGTGGCTCGACGGGTGTCGGCGATGAAGGCATCCCCGGCCTCGGCCACTGCAAAGCCGCTGGCCGCACCACCCGTCACGCGGCCTTCCAGCACCAGGCTGATCACGAAGTGTGTGAAGCCATCCTTCGCAACCCGCTCCGCGCGCGAATGGATGACGCCCGAAAGCGTGCGGTCGTAGATGATGAGGCCATGCAGTCTCCACGCTCGCACCTGAGCGCGAAATTCGCCGCTGCCCCGGCTGACGTCCGCGCCGTGCCCATACAGTTCGGCATAGCGACGAAAACCCTCGGCCTCTGGCAAGCCGAGGCTGGAGAAACTGAAATTTTCAGACATATGGGCGCTAACTGGCACCGTTCGTCGACGCCTTGCAACTATCCGCGTCACAAAATTCAGTGAGAATTCTGACTCTTCGTCGCGAGCCGCCGCCATCCCTCCGCTCCGGCCAAACTCAACACAATGGCCAATGCGCCCGCTATGGCGATGGTCAGGAACAGCGCGCGCGCCAGGCCTTCAGCATGCGGGAAGAACGTATCGCTGATCAGGCCGGTCAACACGGGGCCCAGCCCCGTCCCGGCCACGGCGCAGACGGCCAGGTACACGCTGACCACGGATCCATGCATGTCGGGCCTTGTAATGGGCGCGAGGCCCCCGAGTGCGGTGAGGGCGGCGGCGCCGCCCCCCGCAGTCAACAGGAAAAGGCCGGGCAGGACCAGGACGGCCTGATCGCCCGATGCCATGAGCGCCGCCCCGCAAACGGCGAGCGCCGCTCCCAAGGTCATCACCGGCGCGATTCTCCGTCTCCCGGCGACGTTGCGATCCAGCCACCGACCGGCGGTGAGGTGCCCTGCGGGTGCGGCGATGAGAATCACCAGGCCAGCGACCCAGGCGCTGGTCGCGGGCGCAAAGTGAAGGCTGCGGTTCAAGACCGACGGGGCCCAGCCGGCCCCCGCCTGAATCAGCAGGATGACGGCCACCCCGGCCCCCATATGCAGGGCCAAGGCACGCGTGCTCGCGATATGACGAACCGCCGCCCGCAGGCCACGCCGTGAGGGCGTGGGGGCGCCGGTCGCCCTGATCCGACGCCATAGCCACCACGCCAGGATCAGGTTCGGCAATGTCATGAGAATGATCGCTACACGCCAGGGATCGACGCTGCCAAACCAGCCGCTCCAGGACAGCACGGCAAGCAGTCCGCCGCCTATGATCATGGCACCGCTCCGGCCCGTCGCCGAGCCGGCTGTGAACAGCGCGGTGGATCGTCCCAGCCGGTCCTGCGGCGATGACGCAGCAAGAATAATCAGGGCCGTCGGACCAAAGGCTGCCTGAGCGAAGCCCAGCATGAGACGCGAGGCCATCAGCGTTTCAATGTCAGCGGCAAGCGCAAAAAAAGGCAGGCCACGGTCCAGCCCAGCATGCAGATGGCGGCCAACGGCGCCAACGGCAACCGGTTGCGGCTCGTACCGACAATCAGAAGCACCGCCGCGTAGGCCACCACGAACGCCGGCCCCTGCAGGAGACCGATCTCGGTGTCCGATAAGGAGAACTCCGCCCGCAAGGCTGGCGCAAAGACAGCCGGTATGGCGCGATCCACGTAAGCGGTGAAATGGCAGATCGCGATCAGCAAGGCGCCGCCAAAACCAAGCTGTGCGTCAGAATCCTTGCCGACACTCGTCAAAGCACTGTCTTCCAGACATGGTTTCGAGCAGGCCGCCTACATCGCCGGCATGCGGGAACAATCGCAGATCGAACTTCTCGACAGCCCTTGGACGACGGCGTCGGGGTCCTCCCCGACTTGGGTGTCCAGCACCCGAGGACTGAGCAGAGCGCCTCATCTTCCCCTGACCAGCGTCCTAAGGCGGGAACTCCTACAAGCTGATGTCGTCAACGTCCACTTCGTGCCAATTTCGTTGAGAATGGCCCGCCCTGGGAATTCGCCTACGCGACCAACTACCTGATCGACCTGGACCGCGCGATCTTTGTCGACGTCGGGCCGTCCACGGCCCCGCGGCAGGCCTGCCCCTTCAAATCCCGATGCGCAAGGTCACCCGTTCTGTCGACGAAGGCGGCCGGGACTTCGCCCGCGACATCGCCAGGACCGATGCCTGCGTCGTCTCCCGGCGCGAGCGGAAAAAAGTCGAGATGCTTTTGCCGTGGTGACAGGAGACGGCAAAGTTTCACGCCGGGGGCCGCTCCGGGCCATGCCTGGAGATGCGCCGCGCCGGAGCCCGCGTGAGGGCCGTCCTATGATTTCGCCGCAGGCTTTGCTTTGGCCGACGGCGTCGGCTCAGGCTGCGGGGCCTCAGTCTTGGGGGCTGTGCGCAGGGCGCCGGTCAAGCCGTCCAGGTCGGAGCCGGACAGTCCCACTTCCGCCATCAGTTGATCGACGAGGGGCGCCTGGGCCCGGTAGCGCAGCGCGCTGCTCACCACCTGGTCGGACAGGCTGCCGCCGTCCTGGCCGCCGGCGGACGCTCCGGCGCCGCCGCCGCCGTTCAGGCCCTCGACCTGAACGATCTTGATCGAGTCGATATTCTCCATCGGCTTGACGGATTCGGCGATGATGCGGTCCAGGTTCTCGATGAGCTTGATGCGGATCTGCATCGCGATCTGTTCGGGAGAGAGGAGGTTGGCGGCGGCGTTCAGAGCATTCTGACCTGCGGCGTCGACCTCGTAGCGAAGACGGGCGGCTTCGGCGGCGGCGCGGACTGCCTCTGCCTCTGCCTCTGCCTTGATTCGCGTCTGGTCCGCGGCCCCGCGCGCTTGCTCGCGCACAGCCTCGGCCCGATCCGCCGCAGCTGACTTTTCGGCCTCGGCGGCGACGCGGATGCCGATCGCCTCGCGCTCGGCTTCCTTGGCCGCTTCGATCAGCTCAATGATCTTCTGCCGGTCCGCGGCCTCACGATCGCGAACCGTCTTCACCTGCTCTTCGGCCTGAACAGCGAGCGCCAGTGCCTTGTCAGCCTCCGCCTTGGCCTCGGACTGGGCCCTGGATTTTTCGGCGACGGCGATATCCCGATCCTGTTCGGACAACTCGATCGATTTCGCTTTCTCGATGTTCTGCGTCTCGATCGAACGCGCCTTGGTGATCTCGCGCTCTGCGACCTCCTGCTCCATGGCGATCCGCTGCTGGGCGATCAGCCGGTCAGCTTCAATCCGCGCCTGGTCGATCTGTTGCTGGGCGGTGATCTTCGCGCCTTCGGCCTCGCGGTTCCGTTCGGCTTCCTGGCGAGCGACGTCGGCGGCCTGTTCGGCCCGACGGTTGGCGACTTCGCGCTCCTGCTCGAGTTGGGCGTATTCCTCATCGCGGCTGATCTCGAGGGTGCGGCGCTGCGCCTCCAGGTTCTTGGTGCGGATCTGGACCTGGGTGTCCTGTTCGATGTCGTTGCGCAGCTTCTTGCGCAGTTCGATTTCCTCGGTCAGCCGGGTCAGGCCTTCAGCATCGAAGGCGTTGGACGGATTGAAATGCTCCATCGCCGTCTGGTCGAGACCGGTCAGGGACACGGTCTCCAACTCGAGACCATTCTTGAGAAGGTCCTCGGATGACACCTGCTGCACCTTCTGGACGAAGTGCGTGCGCTGCTCGTGCAGCTCGGTCATCGTCAGCTCGGCCGCGACCGACCGGAGCGCATCGACGAACTTGCCTTCGACCAGCTCCTTCAACTCCCCCGGATTCATGGTGCGCAGCCCCAGAGTCTGGGCGGCGGACGCGATGGCTTCGGCGCTCGGCTGCACCCGGACATAGAACTCCGCCAGCACATCCACGCGCATGCGGTCCTTGGTGATCAGGGCCTGTTCATTGGACCGCTGAACCGCCAGCCGCAGCGTGTTCATGTTGACTTCGATGGTCTCGTGGAGAACGGGCAGAACCAGCGCCCCGCCGTTCATCACGACCTTTTCGCCTCCAAAGCCGGTGCGGACGAAGGCGGTTTCCTTGGCGGCGCGCTTGTACAGCCGCGCAAAAACCAGACCCAGGATCAACAGGGCCGCAAGGCCAAGACCGGCGATGATGGAAATCTCGATGAGCGAGTTCATTTCGGGGAATTCTCCGGACTGCGGTCGATCAACTGGCAGAGTCGAGCAAGGACGCGCTTGTGGTGCGTATGGCGTAATATCGAGCCCCGACGTGCCGAACGAGCAGCACGTTGGAGCCTTGAGCGAAGGCGTCGGTCGGGGTGTCTGGCTCGACCATGACGTAGTGGGCCTGGCCGTGTTCATCGCGAACCCGGGCCTGGGCGGCGCTTTCGTGACGCGCCTCGCCCGTGACGATGGTCGCCACACGGCCGATCAGGCTGTCGCGTGACACGGCCTGGGTCTCATCGCGCGGCATGATCCGGGACACAACCCGACCGAAGACACGCGTCACGGGCAGGGCTATGATCAACGCTGCGGGCGCGGCCATGAACCACGGCGCCGGCTGGCCGAGGAAGGCTGCGAACAGTCTCTGACCGATCAACCCGGTCATGCCGAAGGCGAACAGGAAAACAACGATCAGCATCAACAGCGGCAACCGACCGACGTTGATCCAGGACAGCAGGGAGGGAGTTTCGACATTGACGTCGCCATCCAGGCCGTCGATCCCTTCGCCGACCGCCAGCCCCGCACCCAGCCCTAAAGCCTCGACGACTCCGATCAGGAGCATCAGAACCAGGGCCGCTACAAACGGCACGTTGCCGGCGGCGAGGATGAACTCCCACATAGACAATCAGTCCTTGTCAGCAGCCCGCGCCCTGATGGCGGCCAGGCGCTCGTCGACGCGATTGCGGCGAGCCAGGCCATCAAGCTCGGCCAGCTTGGCGCCCTTTTCGCGCTCGACACCGCCCAGAGCCGGAGCGCCCTCTTTCGCCATCAGCCGGTCGAAGGCGCCGGTTGCACTCTCCACGCGGCGGGTGACGCTGGGCCCCTCGCCGGAGCCCACGCCGCTGTTCGCCGCACCCGCCTCATCGGCCCCGCGCTGACGCGCCAGCAACATCGACTGAAACGCTTCCTCCATCTCGCGGCGCTTGGCCAGCAGCGCGGCGACGTAGCCCTCCAGCTCGATTTCCCGCTTGCCGGCCTCGGCCACGGTCGCTTCCAGCACGGGGACCTGAGCTTCGACGTCCAGCTGATGTTCGATTGCGGCGCGCGCCAGGTCTTCGCGGCCTTCGCGCAGCGCCAGTTCGATCTGGCCGGCCAGTTCTTCGTGTCGGCTGCTCTGTTCGGTCAACCGCTTGTTGGCCAGATGCTTGCTCGCGATGGTGCGGCCCAATTCCGCCCGCACGTCGTCAACCGCCTTGTCGATCTCGCGCAGTGTCTGCTGCACCACAGCGTCGGGCATCGCGCCCTCGATGGCGTCGATGAGCGCGTGTGCGCTTCCCGAGACGATGCGGCCAACGCGCGCGCCCAATGTGTCCGCCATGATCCTGAACCCTTCCGTTAGCGCGCGGCCGCAGCCGCAGAAACAAGCCGCATCAAATCATCAAGCACCGCCAAGCGGCGGGAGACGACATGTGCGTCGTAGCCTGGCGCGGTCGGCGTGACCGCCCACCGCAATAACTGTTCCGTCATTCTCGCCGCACAGTCCACCAGTCGCGCCTCAAAACGCTGGAGGTCGGCGGCGGTGGTCTCGGCTCCTGGTCTTGGAGCAATCAGTGCGAGGGCGAGAAACTCCTCAGCCGTGGTCATCAGACTCACCGCGACTTCGGAGTGGGTGTCGAGATCCTGCTCTACGGCTCGAAGGGCGCGGATTGCCGATGAGAAATGATCATGGCTGAGGGAGAGAGCCGTCGAAAAGGATTGTATCGGCTCGGCGTTCTGGCGCGCCTGCCGAATTAGCCCGCGGATCTTGTCGCTCGCGGTAACGGCGCCGTCGATCTCGAGGACGGCGAGAAACCCGTTGTCCTCTTCTGACAAGCGGACGCTCAAAGGTGCCGACAGGGAAGCCATGCTCGTTACGTAATACAGCGTAGTGCATTTGTAAACTGATGCCTTGAAATTCAGTTCTGTTGCGCGGGCGCCGGCCGGTCAGGTGGGGCGCTTGATGCGGGGAGATCCAGAGCGAATGTCGCGCCGCCTTGAGATCCGACCAGGGTCAGGTCTGCTCCATTGGTCCGCAGAAGCGCGTGGGCGATCGCCAGACCCAGCCCCGTGCCGCCTTCGCTCCGCCGCGTGGTGAAGAAGGGCTCGAAGATGCGCTGGATGTCACCCGGCGCGACGCCGGGACCGTTGTCGGACACGGTGAGGCGCACCCGCTGACCGTCAACCCGTCCCGTGATCGTGACCCTTGTGGCGCCCAGCTGGCGGCTGTTCTCCATCAGAACAGACAAGGCCATCTCGAGGCTCGCGGCCGGCACTGCGACCAGAGGCAGGCCTTCGGGAAGGTCGACGTCGATCTGCACCGGGCCTCCCCATGCATCCGCGATCCTGACCGCCACGCTGCGCAGGTCGACGGCCGCCCCTGCCTCCGGCCGCGCCATGTCAGCGCGCGCCAGGTCCAGCAGGCGGGCGACCAGCTCCGACAGTCGGCGACTGTCAGCGGCGATGTTATCGAGGAAGCGGCGGCGCTGGTCCGGCCGCATGTCGTCGGCGTGATCCTGAAGAAGTTCGACCGCGCCCTGAATGCCGGCCAGCGGCGTCTTGAACTCGTGGCTGACCGCAGCGGCGAAATCGCGAAGATAGCGGGAGCGGCGCTCCACCGCCTCGGCCATGCGGCCGAAGTCCTCGTAGAGTTCCTGGATCTCCACCGCCGCCGTCGCGGGCGGGGGCGGGACGAAGCCGTCTCCATGGGTGACGTCGCGCGCCGCCCGGCGCAGGACTTCGATCGGACGGGCGATCCCGCGAGAGACCAGCACCGCCAGCACGCTGAGCAGCCCGAGGACGCCGATCACGCCAAACAGGATCTTGCCGCGGTCCTGATAGATGCCCTTGAACAGGGCGCGCGGGGAACGCGATGCGAGGATGACGCCCTCGATCTGACCGTTCACCACCACGGGCCGGGCATGATGAATGCGCAGGCCGGAAGCCCGGCTCAGCCACTCCATCGAGTAGCGCGGCGTATAGCCGGCATTGCGGCGCAGGACGGTCTCGGCGCGCCCGCCGAAGGCGGACTGGACCTCGGGCAGGTCGCGCCAGCTTCCATCCTCGCCCAGACCGCGAACCACCACCCCCTGGCGGTCCAGAAGCACGATGGAGGCCAGGGTCGTCTGACTGGTTCGGTCCATCATCGGCCCGAGAGTCTCGGCCACGGCGACCATGTCAGGGTCCGCGTTCCGCGTTGTGGCGCGCGCTGGCGGGCGGGGCGGCAGCACAGGGTCAGAGCGAAGGTCGATCATCGCCGGTTCGGGCTGGAAATATCCCGGCGCCCGCCGCGCAGCCGGGTCCACGGCGGGGATCGGCGTCCCGGGCCACATCACCTCCGCCGCCGCGGCCAGCGCCGCCGTCTGTGCGATCAGTTCCGCCTCGGTCTGGCGGACCAGGGTGTTCTCATAGACCCGCAGGAATATGGCGCTGGCGCCCGGCAGGATCGCCGCGAACAGCAGCACGGACAGCAGGATGGTGCGAAGCCGGAGAGCCGGCCAGTGGGCCCGAACGACAGCTCGCAGGCGCTGGAGCGCGGCTCGCGTCACGCCTCGCCGCCGAGACATGGCCCCATCTGGTAGCCGACCCCGGCGCGGGTCTCGATCACATCAGAGCCGCCGACGGTTGCGAATTTAGCCCGAAGATTGCGGACGTGACTGTCTATGGTCCGGTCGGTCAGTGCAAAGCCCGGCCCGTGAATACGGTCGATGATCGCGTCCCGCGTGAAGACCTTTTGCGGGGCAGCAGCCAGCGCCTTGATGATGCTGAACTCGGTCAGGGTCAGGGAAACCTCGTCTTCACCCCAACGGGCGCGCCAGCCGTCCGTATCCAGCGAAAGCCGGCCGACCTGCGCCGCGCCCGGCGGCGGGGGCGGCGGCGACAGGTTCACCCGCCGCAGGATGGCGGCGACCCGGGCCACCACCTCCCGCGGACTGAAGGGCTTCACCACATAGTCATCGGCGCCCAGTTCGATGCCCAGGATACGGTCGATCTCGTCGTCCCGCGACGACAGGAACAGCACCGGCAGGGCGCCATGGGCCCGAATGCGGCGGCACACCTCGATGCCGTCCATGCGCGGCATGTTGATATCCAGAATGACCAGGTCGGGGGCCTGTTCGGCGATGGCGGCCAAAGCGGCTTCCCCGTCTCCCGCCTCACGGGTCGCCAGCCCGGCCTTGCCCAGGGCGAAGGTCAGGAGGTCGCGGATATGCGGGTCATCATCGACCACCAGAACCGAGCGCTGCATGATCGCCATGTTCAGTCTCCAGCCGTGGAGGTCAACGGGACAGTGGGAGAATGGCCGGCCTTTCGGCCGCTGCTGCAAGGCGGGGCGGCGGGATCAGGCGTCCGTCGCAGTCCCGGCCGCCGGGCGCCGGGGCCGCCAAGGGGTGGTCTGAGGTCATGCGCGCCACGCGATCCAGCCGTCGCTGGTCGCGCCAGCGCCAGCCCCGCCAGTCAGACTGACGCGCCTGTATGGCCGACATCTGGCGAACCCGCACGGCGGCGGTGCGATCCCTCAACAGCGGGTCCGGGGTGCGCTGCTCGAGTTCGACCAGAGCCGTGAGGGCGGCGCCGTTGAGGCTGTTAAGATAGCAGAGGTCCAGTTGGGCGCCTTGTCGGTCCGGGTCCAGCGCCTGGCGAATGTTCCAATGCGCTGCAAGCGTTCCCAGATCCACCGCACTGACCACAGCAAGCACGGTCAGCGCCACGCCGACGTTGGCGTTGATCAGCCAGGCGGCGCTGCGGTTCCTGAGCAGCCGCCAGCAGATCAGGCCCAGCCCGATGCCGACGAGCACCATCCAGATCATGGCGGCGATGCGGAACCGGGTCAGGGAATAGGCTTCGATATAGTCTGCAGTGCGCAGCAAACTGGAGGCGACCAGAAGCAGGTTCTGACCCACCCAGATCACCACCAACCACCTGACGAGCGGTCGCCCGGCGGTTTCCGACGCCGGGCGGAGGAAGACCAGGACGAAGAGGGCCGCCAGCAGAGCCGTGACGATCAGCGGATAGGCGCCGCGGTGCGCATACTGCGCCAGGGTGATCCCGTCCGGCAGCGGCGCGCCGCTCCAGAGAATGGCCAGGTCCAGCCCGTTCTGAACGGCGAACAGCAGGTTGAACACGATCAGTGACAGGGTGACCGACGCCGCCGTGACGCCCGAGAGCTTCTGGCCGTCCAGCGAGGGCAAGGGGAGAAGCCGTGACCGCCAGCGCGGGCGAAGAATTCCGCCGACCATGAAGACGCAGAGGATCCAGAACATCACCCGCGCCACCGCCTCACCGGACAAGGGCGGCAGCCGCAGCCGGGCGGTCAGGTCTCCGATCACGGGATTGGCGCTGGCGAACAGCGTGATGAAGACCGCCCCGCCCAGAACCGGCAGGATGAGGAGCCGCACTACCCCGGGTACATTGAAGGCCCGACGCTGCCGCTTCACCCGGTTCAGCCGCAGCAGATCAAGCCATGGCCCCACGACGGCGGTCGCGGCATGGACCACCAGGCGTTGCGCCCAGCGCCAGGCGTCCTCGTTCCGTCCCACCCGCGCGGACAGCATCGCGATCATCAGGGCGAGCCCGAACAGCAGCCACGCAAGCGCGCTCGGGCGATCAATCAGGATCAAGGCCATGCCGGCGGCGGCCGCCGCCGCCGCGAAGCCTCGAGGATCCGACGCCCAGCCTCTGCGGATCACCGCCGCCGTCGCCAACAAAAGGACAGCGAACAGACCCAGGGCTATTCCGATCGGCCTCAGGAAGAGCAGCCAGTCAGCAGCTACGACCAGAAGAAGCCCCAGAACGATTTTCAGCGCGAAGGATGATCGGATGGATGAAGTGTACACGGCTGGTCGGCGCCTCCCGATGAGGCCGCCGTTGTCACCCGTTCATGTGGAGCGGTGATGCGCGGGGCGTGGGGTTTTGAACCCCGCGCCGTGCAGAAACAGTGCAGAGCACCGGAAGGGAAGCCGTCTTGGCGCCAGGGCCAGACATGGCCTTGGGGAGACGCACGGCCCCGGCCGGACGACTCTCAGACGGCGTCTATGGCCGCGCGCAGCTTCTCACCGACCGACCGGGCGTGCCGCAGCAGCTCCGGATTGTCGATCGCGCTCATGGAAGCAGCCGGATCGACCGCGAACACCTCGGCCTGGCCGTCGATCTGCTGGACCACCACATTGCACGGCAGCATGACGCCCACATGAGACTCCATCTCCAGGGCCTCGTGGGCCATGCGGGGATTGCAGGCGCCGAGGATGCGATACGGGCGGAAATCCTCGCCGATCTTCTCCTTGAGGGTCGCGGCCACATCGATCTCGGTCAGGACACCGAAGCCTTCCGCCTTGAGGGCGTCACGGGTGCGGGCGAGCACCGCGTCGAAATCGGCGTCGATGATGCGGGCGTGGTAGTAGGTCATTTCTCGGCTCCTTCAGTGGCGTTCCGCGACAGGTCGCACACGGACATGATGATCCGCCGCCCCTTTGGTTCCGCGAGACGGTAGTAGATCGTCTGGTTGTCCCGGCGCGAGACGACCAGCCCTTCATCGCGCAGGCGGGCCAGATGCTGGGAACAGGACGACTGCGAGAGGCCGACGAAGCGCGCCAGATCCCCGACGGAATGGTCGCCGTCGGCCAGCCTGCACATCAGCCTGAGGCGATGTTCGTTGGCGAACAGCCGCAGCACCCGCGCCGCGGCCTCGGCGCCCGCCTCCAGACCGGACGTCTCCAGCGGGCGGGCGTCGGCGGCGGGCTCAGCCATGACCTCCGCTCCCGCCGTCATCGCTCATCGCTCGCCCGTCATCCTTCAGCGCCACATAGATGGCCGGGATCACGAGCACGGTCAGCAGGGTCGAAGACATCAGCCCGAACAGGAGCGAGATCGCCAGACCCTGGAAAATCGGGTCGAACAGGATCACCCCCGCGCCGATCATGGCCGCCAGGGCGGTGAGCAGGATGGGTTTGAACCGGATGGCGCCGGCCTCAAGCAGCACGTCCCGCAGGGGCCGCTCAGGCGTCCGGGCGTGGCCGATGAAGTCGACCAGAAGGATCGAGTTGCGCACGATGATGCCGGCCAGGGCGATGAACCCGATCATGGAGGTGGCCGTGAACGGCGCCCCGAACAGCATGTGGCCGATGACGATGCCGATCAGGGTTAGCGGGATCGGCGTCAGGATCACCAGCGGCAGCCGGAAATCGCGGAACTGGGCCACCACGAGCACATAGATGCCCAGCAGCGCCACGCCGAACGCCGCGCCCATGTCTCGGAAGGTGACCCAGGTGATCTCCCATTCGCCGTCCCACAGGATCGTCGCTGTGGTCTCGTCGTCAGGCTGGCCGTTCAGGCGAACCCGGGGACGCGGCAGGTCGCCCCAGTCATGGGCGTCGATGGTGTCCCCGATGGCGAGAATGCCGTAGATGGGCGCTTCGAACTGGCCGGCGAGTTCTGCGGTGACCATTTCAGCGGCGCGTCCGTCCCGTCGATAGATCGGCCAGCTGGCCAGTTCCCGGCGGGCCTCGACGACCTCTCCCAACTCGACCAGACGGGGCGCCCCGTTCAGCGTCGTGACCGCCACCGGCATGACCGCCAGTTGCTCTGTCCAGGCGCGGGCCTCCTGTGGCAGGCGCACGGCGATCTCCACCGGGGGGCGCTCGTCGTCCCGGGCGGCGTAGCCGAGGGCCTGTCCGCCCATGACCGCGGCGATGGAATCCAGCACCTCCCGCTCGGACAGGCCGAAACGTTCGATACGCTCGCGGTCGGGAACCAGCCTCAACACGGGTCGCCGCTCGCCCCGGCTGTTATCCACGTCCACGATGGACGGCTGAGCCCGGAACAGGGTCTCCAATTCCTGCGCCACCGCGCGCCGGGTCGCCGCGTCCGGCCCATAGACCTCGGCCAGCAGCGTCGCCAGGACAGGCGGCCCCGGCGGGGCCTCCACGACCTTGATCACGGCGCCGGGCGGCAAGGGCAGCTCGGCCAGGCGCTGTCGAAGATCGAGGGCCACGTCGTGGCTGCTGCGGTGACGATCGTGCTTGGGCGCCAGCATGACCGCCACGTCGCCCTGTTCAGGGCGGTCGCGCAGGAAATAGTGCCGGACCAGACCATTGAAATTGAACGGCGCCGCCGACCCCGCATAGGTCTCCATCGACAGGACCTCGGGCAGGGTCTGGACGACGACGGCGGCCGAGGCCAGCGCCCGGTCAGTCGCTTCCAGGCTGGTCCCTTCCGGCATGTCCAGCAGCACCTGAAGTTCGGATTTGTTGTCGAACGGCAGCAGCTTCACCGACACCGCCCGCAGGCCGAACATGGACATGGAGACGAGGGTGGCGATCCCCACCACGATCAGGAAGATCCAGGCCGCCCGCCGTGTGCGGATCACCGGAGCGGCGATCCTGCGATAGAGTCGACCCAGCCTGTCCTCGCCCTGATGGTGAGCGCCGTTCAGGGCCCGGCGCGCCAGTCTGATCATCAGCCACGGGGCGATGACCACGGCGACGAAAAAGGAGAAGACCATCGCCGCCGAGGCGTTGATGGGGATCGGCGCCATGTACGGCCCCATCAGGCCGGACACGAAGAGCATGGGCAGCAGGGCGGCGACGACCGTGAGCGTGGCCACGATCGTAGGGTTGCCGACTTCCGCAACAGCCTCCACCGTCGCCTGCTGGCGGCTGCGGCCGTCATTCATGGCCCAGTGCCGCGCGATGTTCTCGATCATAACGATGGCGTCGTCCACCAGGATGCCGATCGAGAAGATCAGGGCGAACAGGCTGACACGATTGATGGTGTAGCCCATCAGATTGGACGCGAAGAGCGTCAGCAGGATCGTGGTCGGAATGACCACGGCGGTGACGGCCGCCTCGCGCCAGCCGATGGCGAACCCGATGAGCACGACGATGGAGACCGTCGCCAGACCCAGGTGCATCAGCAGTTCGTTCGCCTTTTCGTTGGCGGTCTCGCCATAGTCGCGGGTGACGACCACCTCGAGGCCCTCGGGAATCAGCGTGCCCTGAAGGGCCTCAACGCGCGCCAGCACGGCATGGGAGACCACCACCGCGTTGGCTCCCCTGCGCTTTGCGATGGCCAGACTGACCGCCGGCGCCCGGGTCCACCCGTCCTCGGCGCGCGCATAGTGCGCCACGCGCGCCTGGTCCTCCCGCGGCGCCTGAACAATATCGGCGACATCGTTCAGGTAGACGGGGTCGCCGGTCAGCGACCGCACGGTCAGAAAGGCTGCATCCTGCGGCGTCGACAGGCGGCCGCCAGCGCGAACGACCAGCGATTGCCCCTGATCGCGCACAGCGCCTGCGGGGACGGTGCGATTGGCCTGGCGGACGGTGTCGAGAATGGAGATCAGCGGCACCCCCCGGGCGGACATGCGGGCCGGGTCCGGCTCCACCCGGATTTCGGCCGGACGACCGCCTTCGATGAAGGTCAGACCCACATCCTCGACCTTGGTGATCTCGGTCCTGAGCCTTGAGGCGACGTCATGAAGCGCCTGGTCGCTCCACCGGGCCGCCGCCTCGGGGCGGGGCGTCAGGGTCAGCACCAGGGCGGGCACGTCGTTGATGCCCCGCGTCACGATCTGTGGTTCGGAAACCCCTGTGGGAATGGCGTCATAGTTGGCGCGGACCCGCTCGTGGACGCGCACTGCCGCGTCATCGGGATCGGATCCCACCTCGAACCGCGCCGTGACCATCACCCGATCGTCCTCGACCTGGGTGTAGACGTGCTCCACGCCGTCCAGGCTGCGGACAATGGCTTCCAGAGGCTTGGCCGCCAGCTCGGCGGCGTCCGAAGCGTCCAGCCCCGGCGTGGCCACCAGAATGTCCACCATGGGCACGCTGATCTGGGGCTCCTCCTCGCGCGGGATCGAAACGAGCGCCATCAGACCGACAGCGATCGCCGCCAGCAGCATCAACGGGGTCAGCGGCGAATTGAGCGTCAGTCGGGTCAGCCGGCCGGAAAGCCCCAGATTCATCGCCCCGGCTCCGGCGCCACGAGTGTGTCGCCCTCGCTCACACCCGAGAGGATGCGGACCGTGTCGGCGTCATCGGAGTCGCCCAGTTGCACCGGCGCCTCGCTGACCCGCCCCGAGGCGTCGATGGTCCGCACATAGGCCAGCCCATGGCGCATCGCGATGAAGCGGCGCGGCGCCAGCAAAGCCTCTTGCTGGCCCAACGGCGCCTGCACCAGCACCCGCTGGCCCACCCGGTCGCTCGCCAGACCCTCGACCGCTATGTCGGCGACGATTCGGCCAGCGACGGCCGCGGGATAGATCTGGGCCACGGTTCCGGCGGCCGGAAGATTCTCGCCCTCCACCCGGATCTGTTGGCCCTGCCTCAGTCGGCGGCCTTGCGCTTCGGGCAACTCCAGCCTGAGGACCAGCGGGCCGGCCGTGATCGTGGCGATGGACTGACCGGCGACGACGACTGACCCTTCCGGCACGTCGGCAGTCAGCACCCGCCCCGCGACCGGCGCCAGAATCCGCCCCTGGCTCGCCGTTTCGACGCTGGCGGCGCGCTGGGCCCGGGCCGCGCGCAGGTGCGCCTGGGCGGCTTCAGCGCCGGCGCGGGCCTGATCCAGCGCCGCCTGGGCGTAGAAACCGCGATCGAAGAGCGTCTGAACACGCGCCAAGCTATCCCGGGCCAGCACGGCCTCCGCCTCGGCAGCTGAAACGGCAGCGTCGAGGGCGGTGGTCTGGAGGGAAAGACGGTCGTCAGACACGACCCCCAAGACCTGACCCTCGCTCACGATCATGCCCTCGCGCACGTTCAGCCGCACCAGGGTGCCGGAAATGCGCGCGCGCGCCTCGGCGAGATCACGAGAGGTGATGACAGCAGACGCCGGTTTCAGGATCGGGACGACCTGCTGTCGGATGACGAGACGCTCGCCCCGGACCTCGGTCGGCGCCACAGGTTCCGGATCGCCGCCACAGGCGCCGAGCAGGAAAACAATCAACGCCGCCAAGACTGTCGTGGATTTCATCTGACCCTGCAGGTGACCTCTGACGGAGAGATCATCGCCCCGGCGGCGGGGTGATTTCCTTGATACGGATCAAGGACGCCATGAATCGTATGGTGAAGGGTGCGGCCTCCATGCCATGGCAAGGGAAGCGTGCTCATGAACCGGCCAACAATCGTCATCATCGGCGCCGGCCTCGGCGGGGCCATTGCAGCCTTCGACATTCGCCATGTGGTCGGAGACCGGGCGCGGGTTGTGATGGTCTCCAAAGGAGACGTTTTCCACTTCACGCCGTCCAACCCCTGGGTGGCCGTCCGCTGGCGCACGAGGGACGCGATCGAGGTCAGGCTGCCCGATGTGATGAGGCGCAAGGGCGTCGAGTTCATCAATGTGCCGGCCACGCGCATCCGCCCCGACGAAAACGAGATCGACCTCTCGGACGGACGCGCCCTTCACTACGATTATCTGGTCATCGCCACAGGCCCTGACCTGGCCTTTGACGAGATTCCCGGTCTCGGCCCCGAAGGTCATACGGTCTCGATCTGCCATGTGGACCATGCGGTCGAGGCGGCGGCGGCCTTCGACGCCTTCATGGAAGCGCCCGGCCCGATCGTCGTCGGCGCGGTGCAGGGCGCTTCGTGCTTCGGCCCGGCCTATGAATTCGTGATGATCCTCGACACCGAGCTGCGCCGCCGCAAACTGCGCGACCGCGCCCCCATGACCTTCGTCACCTCCGAACCCTACATCGGCCATCTTGGCCTGGACGGCGTGGGCGACACCAAGGGTCTGCTGGAAAGCGAGATGCGCCAGCGGCACATCAAATGGATCACCAACGCCCGGGTGACATCCGTCGACGCCGGCATGATGCACGTGGAGGAGGTCGCGCAGGACGGGTCGGTCAAGGCGAGCCATGACCTGCCCTTCTCCTACTCCATGATGCTGCCCGCCTTCCGGGGCGTCGAGGCGATCCGGGGTGTCGAGGGGCTGACCAATCCGCGCGGGTTCGTCCTCGTGGACAAGCACCAGCGCAACCCGACCTGGCCTGACATCTTCGCCCTGGGCGTCTGCATCGCCATTCCGCCCACAGGCCCGACCCCTGTGCCGGTAGGCGTGCCCAAGACCGGATTCATGATCGAAAGCATGGTCACGGCGATCTCGATCAATCTCAGGGACATCATCGACGGCAAGCCGCCGACAGCGGAAGCCAGCTGGAACGCCATCTGTCTGGCCGACTTCGGCGACGAGGGCGTGGCGTTCATCGCCCAACCCCAGATTCCGCCGCGAAACATCAACTGGGCGGCGCGCGGTCGCTGGGTCCACGCCGCCAAGGCCGCTTTCGAGCGCTATTTCCTGCACAAGGTTCGCCGAGGGCAGGCCGAACCTCTCTACGAGAAGCTCGCGCTCAGCCTTCTCGGCGCCCCGAAGCTGCGATCGCCCGCCGCCCCGTCATCACAGGAGACCACCCCGTGACCCTTGATCATGCCGTCATGATGCTGGCCGGATCCCTCGTCCTCGTCGGAGCGGCCCTGGCCTACTGGGTGCATCCGGCGTGGATATGGCTGCCGGCGCTGGTTGGCCTCAATCTGATTCAGGCCTCGATCACGGGCTTCTGCCCTGCGGCCATTCTGCTGAAAAGGCTGGGCGTGCGTCCAGGGGCCGCGTTCCGTTGAACCCAGGTTGTTGCGGCAACCACGGCCGGGACTTCCGGGTGTTCAAGGAAGCTCATGTTTGCGGTCAGTGGCCGTATCTCTGCCGATACCAGTCCACGAATGCGGGCACGCCGCGGCTGATCGGGGTTTCGGGCTTGTAGCGGATCAGGCGCTCCAGCAGGTCGGCCGAGGCCGTGGTGTGCGGTACATCGCCGTCCTGCATGGGCAGGAAGTTCTTGGTCGCTGTGCGCCCCAAGGCGCGCTCAAGTTCACCGATGTACTCCATCAGGAGGATCGGGCGGCCTCCCCCGATGTTGACCATCCGAAAGGGTGCAACGGGCGACAGGCTGTCGTTCTCGACCCGATTGGCCTCGTTCGGCGCCACATCCATCAATCGCACAACGGCTTCCACCAGATCGTCGATGAAGGTGAAGTCGCGGGACATGTCGCCGCCCCCGTAAACATCGATCGGTTCGCCCGCCAGGATGGCTTTGGCGAATTTGAACAGGGCCATGTCCGGCCGGCCCCACGGCCCATAGACGGTGAAGAAGCGAAAGAAGGTCGTCGGAACGCCGAAGAGGTGCGCATAGGCATGCCCCATCAGCTCTGTTGCGCCTTTGGTGGCGGCGTAAAGCGTCATGGGATGAACCGCCCTGTCGGTCTCCCGGAACGGCATATCGACGTTGGCGCCGTAGGCCGAGCTGGTGGAGGCGCACAGCAGGTGTCGGACCGGCAGACGCCGCGCCGCCTCCAGCACATTGAACGAGCCGACCAGATTGGCGGAGATGTAGGCCTCGGGATGGTCGATGCTGTAGCGGACGCCCGCCTGGGCGGCCAGGTGGATGACCACCTCGGGTGAGAACGCGGCCCAGGCCGCGTTGAACGCGGGGCCGTCCTCCAGCGCCAGCCGCGCCACACGGAACGCCCCGTACCCCTCCAGGATGGTATTCCTGTCCTCCTTCAAGGCCAGGTCATAATAGGGCGAGAAGCTGTCGACCCCCAGCACCTCATGGCCATCTTCAAGCAGCCGCCGGGCCAGGTGAAAGCCAATGAACCCGGCCGTGCCGGTGATCAGATAGCGCATGCCATGCCCTCCTTTTTCCCCGACAGCCATCCCTCGGACGGCGGGCTCTGCGGCTCGTGCCGTGCAAGCGGTTCATCGCCTCTCGCTCAGACCACATCTCGCCATCCAAGGCTTCCCAAATTCTAAACCAGGGAAATGGCTGCGCTGAACGCTCGGACTGCTTCCGCAATCAGCGCAGGACAGATCAAGAGTCGTGCCTGAGAAAGGGCCGGCGGCGGGGGATAGGACAGCGACGGCCGGCTCTGATATGAGAGGCGCGGGCCGCGCGGGCATCCGTTTTCGCGCGGGAGTCGTTTCTGAGCCATGACCCTCCTGGAAATCCTTCTCCTCCTCGCGCGCAATCTGGCCCTGATCGTCGTGGTTATGCTGGCGCTTTGGCTCCTCGCCCTGAAGCTGAAGGATGTCAGCTTCATCGACGGGGTCTGGGGTCTGGGCATGGTGCTGCTGGCGGGGGCCACGTTCCTGCAGACGGACGGCGATCCCCTGCGCAAGGGGCTTCTGACCGGGCTGTGCGCCGTGTGGGGCATCCGGCTGGGCGTGCACCTGCTGAAACGCTGGCGCGCCCACGGCCCGGACCGGCGCTATCAGGCCCTGCTGAAAAGCCGCGCGAACAAGGGGCAGGGCTTCGCCCCGGCCTCGCTGATGTTCGTGTTCCTGCCACAGGCGGTGCTGCTGTGGCTGACCTGCCTGCCGGTGCAGCTGGGCCAGGTGGCGGCGGCGCCCGCCGTGGGCTGGATCGGCTGGATCGGCGCGGCCCTGGCCCTGTTCGGCATCGTGTTCGAGACCGTGGCCGACGCCCAGCTCTCGGCGTTCAAGCGCGACCCGGACAGCAAGGGCAAGGTGCTGGACACCGGCCTGTGGCGCTACACCCGCCACCCCAACTATTTCGGCGACGCCTGCGTCTGGTGGGGTCTGTGGCTGGTGGCGGCGGAGACCGTTCCGGGTCTGTTTGCGATCCTCGGGCCGATCTTCCTCACCTTCACCCTGACCAAATGGTCGGGCGCGCCCACCACCGAGGGCGGGATGCACAAATCCCGGCCCGGCTATGCGGATTATGTGGCGCGCACCAGCGGCTTCTTCCCCCTGCCGCCGAAGAAGACAGCGGGCTGAATTCGCCGGATTGGCGATAAGCGAACCAAGTGCGGACGGCTGCGTTAACCTTTGCGGCCGAGCTGGAGAACCGCCATGAAATCTGTGCTGTCGATCGCCGGAGCCGGAACGCTCGGCGCGCTGCTGCTGTCCGCCGCCCCCGCGTTGAGCCAGAGCTACGGCTCCGGCTACGGGGCCGGCTATGATTATGACCGGGGCGCCTATGCCTATGGCAACGCCTATGCGGGCCAGGATCGGTCGTACGGCTACGCCCGACGCGGCTCATACGACAGGGGCTATGACGACCGGGGATACGGCGACAGACGATATGAGGACCGCGGGCGTGGCGACGATCATCGCCGTCGCGAGCGGTACGATCCGCCCCAGCGGCCGGCACCCTACACCAGCTATAATTCCTACGGCGTGAACAGCGCCCATGTGACCGGATACAGCTACGGCTATGGCGGGGCGGGCTACCCTTACGCACAGACGCAAAGCTACAGCTACGGCTATGCTCAACCGTCGCGGGGCTACAGCCAGTACGGCTACGCCGACCGGGGCGGGCGATACGGGTACAGCCGGGACTACCGGCATGACCAGCGGCGGCCCGGCTACCGGGACCGGCATGGATATAACGACGACCGGCCGCCTGCCCGGCATCGCACCGAGTATCGGTATGACAACGACTACCGCTACGACCGGGACTGCTATTGCCAGGACGTTTATCTGTACGACCGCTGAGGATCGTCAGGCGGCGGCCATCTCCTGCACGATGGCTTCGGCCGCGACGCGCGGATCGGGCGCGGCGGTGATGGGGCGGCCCACCACGAGGTGGGTGGCGTCGGCCTGCAAGGCCGAGGCCGGGGTGGCGGCGCGGGCCTGATCGTCCAGGGCGGCGCCCGCCGGGCGGACGCCCGGGGTGACGATCAGGAAGTCGGGGCGGCCGGCGGCCTCGGCCAGGGCGCGCACCTGCGCCGCCTCGTGGGGGCTGGAGACCACCCCGTCGATGCCCGCGTCCAGCGCCTGACGCACCCGCAGCGCCACCAGATCGGCGGCGGACAGGCTGTGGTCGTCGGCGGTCAGGTCCGCGTCGGTCAGGCTGGTCAGGACCGTGACGCCCAGGATCTTAAGGCCCGAGCCTTCGGCGCCCTTTCGGGCCGCCGCCATCACCTGCGGCTGGGCGTGGACGGTCAGCAGGTCGCAGCCGGATCTGGCCAGGGCGGCGGCGGCCTTTTCCACGGTCGCGCCGATGTCGTGCAGCTTCCAGTCCAGGAACACCTGCTTGCCGTCCGCCTTCAGCTCGCGGGCCAGGACCATGCCGTCGGTGGCGAACAACTGCAGTCCCACCTTGTAGAATTCGACGGCGTCGCCCAGCCGCCCGGTCAGGGCGCGGGCCTCATCGGTGGTGGGGAAATCGAGTGCGCAGATCAGGCGCGGGTCGGACATGGCGTGGTCTCCGGGCGCTCGAGTGAAGGAACGCGGGTTGCGAAGCGGCGCGACCCGGCCGATAGAGGCGGAACGCGGGGCAGAACAGATTTTCAGGCCAAGACATGGACATGAACGCCGTCGATCTCGGGGTCAACCTCTTCGTGGCCCTGTTCGCCCTGGCCGATCCCATCGGCAATGTGCCCATCTTTGCGGCCGCCACCCTGGGCGCCACGGCGGCGCAGCGGCGCGGCATCAGCGGCATGATCGCCCTGACCATGATCGGGTTTCTGGTCTTCTTCTTCGTCACCGGCCTGGCCCTGCTGGAGTTCTTCGGCATCTCGCTGGCGGCGTTCCGCATCGCCGGGGGCATCCTGCTGCTGTTTCTGGGTCTGGACATGACCCGGGATGATTTCCTCAAGGCCTTCGCCGACGTGGACCCCACCAATGATCCGGGCGACGTGCGCGGCTATGCGCGGCGGCGGTTCCAGCGTCTGGTGGTGCCCATCGCCATTCCGCTGCTGATCGGGCCCGGGGCCATTTCAGCGGTGATCATTCAAGCGGGCGAAGCCCGCGAGATCGGGGCGGCGGGCTGGGCCGCGGGGCTGGCGGCCATCGTGGCGGTGTCGGTGGTGACCTTCGCCTGTTTCTCGGTCTCGGGCCTGATCAGCCGGCTTCTGGGCGAAGTGGGCATGGCCATCGTGGTGCGGGTGCTGGGCCTGATCCTGTGCGCCCTGGCGGTTCAGTTCATCATCGTGGGCCTGGGTGAGGCCACCAACGGCTTCATCAACCTGGCCGCCTCGGCGCCCTACGGCGAGGGTGGGCACTGAGGGCGGATCAGCCCTTGCGGATGACAGCCAGCAATTCGTCCCGCACCTCGGGCTCATAGGGAATGGCCGGGCCGCGCCCCCAGACCGGATCGGGCCACAGGCCGTCATCGCGGCGCCGGCCGACCACATGGACGTGCAGCTGGGCGGTGACATTGCCGATGGCGGCGATGTTCAGCTTCTCCACCGGGCGCATGGACCGCTGGCCGATGGCCCGCACCATGGCGCCCGCGCGTACGGTCTCCTCCATCAGCACCGCCCGTTGTTCCGCCGTCAGCTGGTCCAGTTCGATCAGGCCCTCGAAGCGGGGAATCAGGATCAGCCAGGGAAAGCGCGCGTCATCCTGCAGCCGGACCTGACACAGCGGCCAGTTCGCCGCCTCGATCGAACCGGCGTCAAAGGCCGGGTCGGCAGCGAAGGCCTCCGTCATCGCCCCAGCGCCGCCCGCTGCATGGCGAACAGCTCGGCGCAGCCGCTTTCGGCCAGCCCGAACAGGCGGTCGAACTCGGCCCGGCTGAAGCCGCGCTTCTCGCCGGTGGCCTGGATCTCCACGATGTCGCCTGACCCGGTCAGGACAAAGTTGGAATCGGCCTCGGCATTGGAATCCTCTTCGTAATCCAGGTCCAGCACGGGCGTATCCATGAACACGCCGCAGGACACCGCCGCCACCTGATCCAGAATGGGGTCGGTTTTCAGCACGCCCTCGTCCTTCAGGTAGTTCAGGGCCGAGGCCATGGCGACCCAGGCGCCGGTGATGGCGGCGGTGCGGGTGCCGCCGTCGGCCTGGATCACGTCGCAGTCGATCAGCACCTGACGCTCGCCCAGCGCCTTCATGTCCACCACCGCCCGCAGCGAGCGGCCGATCAGGCGCTGGATTTCCTGCGTCCGGCCCGACTGCTTGCCCGCCGCCGCCTCCCGCCGGCCCCGGGTGTGGGTGGCGCGGGGCAACATGCCATATTCCGCCGTGACCCAGCCCTGCCCCTTGCCGCGCAGCCACGGCGGCAGGCTTTCCTCCACCGACGCGGTGACCAGAACCTTCGTATGGCCAAAGCTGACCAGGCACGAGCCCTCGGCGTAGCGATTGACCCCGATCTCGAGGGTGACGGGGCGAAGCTGTTCGGGCGTGCGGTCAGACGGGCGCATGGGTCTCGCTTATCGTATTGGAAGTGGTGGCCCGGACGCTTATCCTGAAAGGGTGAGCCTGTCCCGTCCAGAAGCCGTGAAAGCCGTTTATCCGCACCCCCCCGCAGCGGAGGCCCGGTCATGAGCCTGTTCGCCCCCTCCGCCCCCCTGACCATGCTGGACGACCGGGCGCGCGACATCTTCCGCCGCATCGTCGAGACCTATCTGGAGACCGGCGAGCCGGTGGGTTCGCGCACCCTGTCCCTGAGCGGGGTGTCCCTGTCGCCGGCCTCCATCCGCAACACCATGCAGGACCTGACCCTGGCGGGGCTGCTGCACGCGCCCCACACGTCGGCCGGAAGGGCGCCCACCCACGCGGGCCTGCGTCTGTTCGTGGACGGGCTGCTGGAGATCGGCGACGTCAGCCAGGAGGAGCGGCGCGAGATCGACGCCCGTCTGGCCGTCCACAAGGGCGCGGCGGGCCGCGGCGGCTTCGAGGAGGCGCTGGATGCGGCCTCGTCCCTGCTGTCGGGTCTGGCGGGCGGCGCCGGCGTGGTGGCCAGCCCGGTGCGTGACACCGGCGTGCGCCATGTGGAGTTCGTGGCCCTGGGTGAGGATCAGGCGCTGGCGGTTCTGGTGGCCGAGGACGGCACGGTTGAGAACCGCCTGATGCCGCTGGCCGCCGGGGTCACGGCCTCGACCCTTCAGGAAGCCTCCAACTTCCTCAACGCCCGGCTCAAGGGCCGACCGCTGCAGGAGGCGCGCAGCGAGATGAGCGCCGAGCTTCAGGCCGCCCGGCGCGATCTGAACGAGGCCGCCGCCCGGCTGGTGGAGGACGGCATGGCCGCCTGGTCCGGCGGACCGGACCGCGAGCGGGCCCTGATCGTGCGCGGCCGCGCCAATCTTCTGCAGGACCGCGAGGCGCTGGAGGATCTGGAGCGGGTGCGCGTCCTGTTCGACGACCTGGAGCAGAAAGAACAGCTGATCGGCCTTCTGGACGGGGTCACAAACGCCCAGGGGGTGCGCATCTTCATCGGCGCCGAAACGCGACTGTTTTCACTTTCGGGTTCCGCCGTGATCGCGGCGCCCTATATGTCGGGCCGACAGCGGGTTCTGGGCGCCATCGGCGTAATCGGACCTGCAAGACTGAACTACGCCCGTGTCATTCCGTTGGTGGACTATACCGCCCGGGTGCTGGGCCGGATGCTGGACGGACAGGAAACGTGAGCGACACCTATAACGACCGAAACGACGCCGAAGCGCGCGACGAAGCCGACCTGAACGCCGAGGCGGGGCTTGACGCCGATCCCGCCCACGCGTTCGAGCAGGAGGACGATCTGGGCCCCATCGACGCCCTGATCACCGAGCGCGACGAGTGGAAGGACCGCGCCCTGCGCGCCGTAGCCGAGGCCGACAACGTCAAGCGCCGCGCCGAGCGCGAGATGAATGACGCGCGCGCTTACGCCATCACCCGCTTCGCCCGCGATCTGCTGGGCGTGGCCGACAATCTGTCGCGCGCCTTGCAGGCGGCTCCGAAGGAGAACGCCGACGCCGCCGTGGGCGGTCTCGTCACCGGGCTGGAGATGACCGAGAAGTCGCTGCTGTCGGCCTTCGAGACAAACGGCCTGACCCGCGTGGCGCCCGAGGCGGGGGAGGCGTTCGACCCCAACCTGCATCAGGCCATGATGGAGCAGCCCTCCGACACCGTGGCGGCCGGCCAGGTCATCCAGACCATGCAGGCGGGCTACGCCCTGTTCGGCCGGGTCGTGCGTCCCGCCATGGTGGTGGTGGCCGCGCGGGGATCTGGCGGCGGCTCGCAGGAGCCCGGCGCGCGACTCGACGCCAAGGTCTGATACCTAGAGGTGAGCCTGGAAGTGCGCCAGCAGGCGTGACCAGCCGTCCGCCGCCGCTTCGGCCTGATAGCTGGGGCGGTAGTCAGCGTGAAAGGCGTGTCCGGCGCCCGTATAGAGCACGATCTCGCTGGCGGTCTGGCCCTCCCGGGTCAGGGCCTCGCGCATGGCTTCCACCGACGCGACCGGAATGCCCCGGTCGTCCTCTCCGTACAGGCCCAGCACCGGCGCCTTGAGGTCGCCCGCCAGGTCCACCGGCCAGGGCGCGCCGGCGGTCGCGCCGTCTTCCGGGGCCAGCCGCCCGTACCAGGCGACGCCCGCGTCAAAGGCGGCGAAGCGGGCCACCGCCTGCCAGACCACCTTGCCGCCCCAGCAGAAGCCGGTGATCCCCACCCGCTCACTGTCGGCCCAGATCTGGCCGCCCAGCCACTGCAGGGTCGCCGAGACGTCGCCCATGACCTGTTCGTATCCGGCCGCCCCAACGATCTCGAACACTCGCGCCATGTCCGACAGGGGCGCTGGATCCTCCACCCGCACGAAGAAGGCGGGGGCGATGGCCGCATAGCCCTCCCTGGCCAGGCGGCGGCACACGTCCTGGATATAGGCGTGCACGCCGAAGATCTCCGACGCCACCACCACGATGGGGAACGGCCCTTCGCCCTCGGGCCGCGCCACATAGGCGGGCAGGTCGAAGCCGTCCGGCGCGGGCAGGTTCACCGTCTCGGTCACCAGTCCGTCGGCATCCGTCACCACCGGCTCGGCCGATTGCGACACCGCCGCGGTCGCATAGCCGGCGAACAGCAGGCCCCCCAGCAGCCGGCGACTGATCTTGAAATCCTCGGGCCGGGGGCCTTCGGGGCGGATCAGGTTCACGCTCATGACGGGTCTCCGGGGGTCGGCTCGGGAAAGCGCGACTGTGCGCCGCCCCGTGGGTCCGGTCCAGTCACGACCCGGTCAAGCGGCCGTTCAGGCGGCACGTCGCAGGGTCAGGTTCATGCGCCCGCCCCCCGGCAAAAGGCTGGACGATCCGCCCAGAATCCGGTCGATCCCGTGCCGCGCCAGCCGCGCCGGCCCTGACAGCATGCATGCATCCCCCGAGGCCAGCCGCACCGAGCGCGTCCGCCCGCCGCCCGCCGCCCCGATCCGGAACACCGCCGTGTCCCCCAGCGAGACCGACAGCACCGGCGCGGTCAGGTCCCGCTCATCCTTGTCCTGATGCAGGCCCATGCGGGCGTCGGCGTCATACAGATTGACCAGACAGGCGTCGGGCGGCGCGGGCCAGCCGGTCAGATCGTCCCACAAGGTCAGCAACATCTGGGGAATCGGCGGCCAGGGCGCGCCTGTTTCGGGATGAACCGCCTGATAGCGATAGCCCGCCCGGTCCGAGACCCACCCCAGCGGCCCCAGATTGCTCATACGCACAGAGAACGGCCGTCCGCCTGGCGTGACAGGCCGATACAGCGGCGCGGCCTCCAGCGCCGCCAGCACCTGATCCCGCAGCTGCGCCTGATCCGCAGCCGTCAGTCGCCCCGGCCAGAGGCGAAAACCGTCGAGCGAGTCATCCAGCGTCATGTCGGCGGGCGAGGTCATTGACCCCATATCGGATGGGCCTGATCTCGCGCCAAGCCCTTGCACCCCTTGCGGGCTTTCCCATATCCGACCGGAACGTGGACAAGACCCTATTCCTTTGAGGGAATTGTTCGCTTAAGGAGCCCCACCGCCGGTTCGCCCGGCAAGCCTAACAACCCACAGGGGGCGGTCACGCGCGGCGCTTGATCCGAAGGCCGCCGCATCGCCCGCCGATACGGAGTGAAAGACAACGCCCATGAGCAAGATCATCGGCATCGACCTCGGCACCACCAACTCGTGTGTTGCGGTCATGGACGGCAAGAATCCCAAGGTCATCGAGAACGCCGAGGGCAACCGCACCACCCCGTCGGTGGTCGCGATCCAGGAGGACGGCCAGTCCCTGGTCGGCCAGCCGGCCAAGCGCCAGGCGGTCACCAACCCCGAGAACACCTTCTTCGCCATCAAGCGCCTGATCGGCCGCAGCTATGACGACCCCGTCGTGGCGAAGGACAAGAAGATGGTCCCCTACGAGATCGTCAAGGGCCCCAATGGCGACGCCTGGGTGCGCGCCCACGGCAAGGACTATTCCCCCCAGCAGGTCTCCGCCTTCACCCTTCAGAAGATGAAGGAGGCCGCCGAGGCCTATCTGGGCGAGAAGGTCGAGAAGGCGGTCATCACCGTCCCGGCCTATTTCAACGACGCCCAGCGTCAGGCCACCAAGGACGCCGGCAAGATCGCCGGCCTTGAGGTCCTGCGCATCATCAACGAGCCCACCGCGGCCGCGCTGGCCTATGGCCTCGACAAGAACGACGGCCAGAAGATCGCCGTCTACGACCTGGGCGGCGGCACCTTCGACGTCTCGATCCTGGAGATCGGCGACGGCGTGTTCGAGGTGAAGGCCACCAACGGCGACACCTTCCTCGGCGGCGAGGACTTCGACCTGCGTCTGGTCGATTATCTGGCCGATGAGTTCAAGAAGGAGCAGGGCGTCGACCTGCGCTCCGACAAGCTGGCCCTGCAACGCCTCAAGGAAGAGGCCGAAAAGGCCAAGAAGGAGCTGTCCTCGGTCACCCAGTACGAGGTCAACCTGCCCTTCATCACCATGAACGCCTCGGGCCCGCTGCACCTGAACATCAAGCTCTCGCGCGCCAAGCTCGAAGCCCTGGTGGACGACCTGATCCAGCGCAGCATCGAGCCGTGCCAGAAGGCCCTCAAGGACGCGGGCCTCAAGGCCTCGGACATCGACGAGGTCATTCTGGTCGGCGGCATGACCCGCATGCCCAAGGTGCAGGAGGCCGTGAAGGCCTTCTTCGGCCGGGAGCCGCACAAGGGCGTGAACCCCGATGAAGTGGTGGCGCTGGGCGCCGCCGTTCAGGCCGGCGTGCTGCAGGGCGACGTCAAGGACGTGCTTCTGCTGGACGTGACCCCCCTGACCCTGGGCATCGAGACCCTGGGCGGCGTGTTCACCCCCCTGATCGAGCGCAACACGACGATCCCCACCAAGAAGAGCCAGGTGTTCTCCACCGCCGACGACAACCAGTCGGCCGTGACCATCCGGGTGTTCCAGGGCGAGCGGCCCATGGCGGCGGACAACAAGATCCTCGGCCAGTTCGACCTGATGGGCATTCCCCCCGCACCGCGCGGCATGCCCCAGATCGAGGTGACCTTCGACATCGACGCCAACGGCATCGTCAACGTCGGCGCCAAGGACAAGGCCACCAACAAGGAGCAGTCGATCCGCATCCAGGCCAACGGCGGCCTGTCGGATGAGGACATCGAGACCATGGTCAAGGAGGCGGAAGCCAACGCCGCCGCCGACAAGGCCCGCAAGGAGCTGGTCGAGGCCCAGAACGGCGCCGACAGCCTGATCCACTCCACCGAGAAGGCCATGGCCGAGCACGGCGACAAGGTCTCCGGCGACGACAAGACCGCCATCGAGACGGCCCTGGCCGACCTCAAGTCCGCCCGCGAGGGTGAGAACGCCGAGGACATCAAGGCCAAGACCCAGACCCTGGTCCAGGCCTCCATGAAGCTGGGCGAGGCCATGTACGCCGCCCAGCAGGGCTCCGGCGACGGCGCTGACGGCGCCCAGGCCGAGCAACCCGCCGACGACGGCGTGGTGGACGCCGAGTTCGAGGAAGTCTCGGACTCCGACGACAAGAAGAGCGCCTGAGGCGGTCTGACCGAGCAGAGCCCCGCTCGCTTCTCCAGTGAGGCGAGCGGGGCTTTTTTCTGATCGCGGATGGCGATACCCCTGACCTTCATGCGGATATTGCATCCGTCGGGGCGGACACCATCTGAGGCATGACGACGGCGCCGGAGCCCTTCGGCGCGACGGGGCGAAACAAGGAATCGGGTACGCCTTATGGCGCGTGACTTCTACGAAATCCTGGGCGTCGAGCGGACCATCGACGCGGCCGGCCTCAAGGCGGCCTATCGCAAGCTGGCCATGGCGCACCACCCGGACCGGAACGGCGGGTGCGAGGACTCCGCGGCCAAGTTCAAGGAAATCAGCGAGGCCTACGGCGTCCTGTCGGACGACCAGAAGCGCGCGGCCTATGACCGGTTCGGCCATGCCGGGGTCAACGGCGGCGCGGGCGGGCGCGGCGGCGGGCAGGGCTTCCACGACATCAACGACATCTTCTCCGAAGTGTTCGGCGAGGCGTTCGGCGACGTGTTCGGCGGGGCCCGCTCCCAGCGCGGCGGACCGCGCCGGGGCTCGGACCTGCGGCATGATCTGGAGATCACCCTGGAGCAGGCCTACCGGGGGCTGGATGCGGAGATCACGGTCCCCACCACGGCGACCTGCGAGACCTGCAACGGCTCGGGCGCCAAGGCGGGCAGCCAGCCGACCACCTGCGCCACCTGCGCCGGTCAGGGGCGGGTGCGTCAGGCCAACGGCTTCTTCGCGGTGGAGCGCACCTGCCCCCACTGCGGCGGCCAGGGCAAGGTCATCAAGGACCGCTGCGGCTCGTGTCACGGCCACGGCCAGGTGCGCAGGAACCGCACCCTGTCGCTGAAGATCCCGGCGGGCGTGGACGACGGCTCGCGCATCCGGCTGGCGGGCGAGGGCGACGTGGGCATGGGCGGCGGCCCGCGCGGCGACCTCTATGTGTTCCTGTCGGTGAAGCCCCACGAGCTGTTCGAGCGGGACAATCTGGACCTGCTGGTGACCGTCCCCGTGCCCATGACCGTGGCGGCCCTGGGCGGCGAGATCGAGGCCCCGTGCCTGGTGTCGGAGGCCTGCGACGGCCAGTGCCGGGCCTCCGTCAAGGTCCCCGAGGGCGCCGAGACCGGCAAGACCGTGCGCATCAAGGGCAAGGGCATGCCCCGGCTGGACGGCCGCGGGCGCGGCGACCTGGTGGTGGAGCTGTTCGTGGAGACGCCCCAGAACCTCAACGCCCGCCAGAAGGCGCTTCTGAAGGAGCTGGCCGAGTGTTGCGGCGAGGCCCAGAACCCCCGCAACTCCGGCTTCGCCTCCAAGGCCAAGCGGTTCTGGAGCGAGATCACCGGCAGCGACGATACGCCCAAGAAGGAAAGCGCGGCTTGAGCGGCGTGATCCATGTGGGCGTCTCGGGCGCCCGGGGCCGCATGGGCCGCGCCGTCGGCCAGGTGCTGGACGCGCGCGAGGATCTGGTGGTGGCCGCCCGCTTCGACCGCGGCGAGACCCCGGACCTCTCCCTTTGCGACGTGGTCATCGATTTCTCGACGCCTGACGCCTCCGTCGAACTGGCCCGCCATGTGGCGGCGCGCGGCGGCCCGGCGCTGGTGATCGGCTCAACGGGGCTGAGCGACGATCAGGAAGCCGAGATCACGAAAGCCGCCGACAAGGTGGCCATCGTGCGCAGCGGCAATTTCTCGCTGGGCGTCAACATCCTGGTGGGACTGGTGGAGCGCGCCGCGGCCCGGCTGGACGCGGCGGACTGGGACATCGAGGTGCTGGAGAGCCATCACCGCAAGAAGGTGGACGCCCCCTCAGGGACCGCCCTGATGCTGGGAGAGGCCGCGGCCATGGGCCGGCATGCCGACCTGGCGGAGCTGCGCATTGCGGCGCGCGAGGGCATAACCGGCGAACGCCCCGTTGGCGGCATTGGCTTTGCGGCCCTGCGCGCCGGGGGCATCGTGGGCGACCACACCGTCCTGTTCGCCTCGGAGGACGAGGTCCTGACCCTGAGCCATTCGGCCATCGACCGGTCCCTGTTCGCCCGGGGCGCCGTGGCCGCCGCCGTCTGGGTCAAGGCCCGCAGCCCCGGCCTGTACGACATGCAGGACGTGCTGGGCTTCCGGCAGGCCTGAGCCCTCTTTCCTGATTTCGGGCCCCTCCCCGTTCGGCTCCCCGTCTGTGGCGGGTGAGATTTCAAACTCGCGGGCGGAAAAAACAGGGTGCGAATTGTCCGAATGGTCCGAAATCGGCTTCGCGGACGGCGCGGTTTCGGCCGCGTCGCCAGCCGTGACGGGCGTGGCGGTTTCGGACTGCGGGGCGGAAAAAACAGGGTGCGAATTGTCTGAATTGTCCGAAACGCCGACGCCGGGGGCGCCGGGCGCCGCCGGTTCGGGCGCGGCCTCGGCGGACGGCCGCCGTATGTGCGCATAGTAGTTGGGCATCTCGGCGAAGCGGGCGTTGATGGCGGCCTGGCGGGCCTCGAGATTCGTGTGGTCGACCCAGGAGGGCGGCGGCGGCGGCGACGGTTCGGGATCGGGACGCGCCGCCTGGGCCATCAGCTTTTCATGCAGACGCATCCACGACCCGGCCTCCACCGCGCGGCCGGCCTGCAGGGCGCGGTTCATGCGGATCAGGGCCGTGTGGGCCATTTCCCGATAGTCGGGCAGGGTCGCGGCCTCGTCGGAGTCCAGGTCCACCGGGTCGGGGGCGGCGTGGGGCGTGTCCAGGCGGCGCCATCCCCCGGAGGCCGCGCGGTCCCGCAGGGTGCTGACCTTGAGGCCGTAACGGGCGCAGACGTCCGCCGCCGTATCGCCGGCCTGATAGTCCTGCCGGGCCAGATCCCAGACCTCGTCCGACGCCCGGCGATAGCCGCCGCGCGCGGCGTCCCGGGATGGGGCGTCATTGAAGAAGGCCGCGTCGATCTCGGCCCGGTCCTGCGCCGAAGGCCAGTGCGCCGGGTCGCGCCCGTGGTCGTCCATGATCCGTCTCCTCGCGTGGAGGCGGGAGTTTACGGGCCGTGGGAAGGCGGCGGCGTGTTTCGGGGTGTTCTGGCGCGAAATCGGGGCGGGGCAAGGGATTGGGGGCGGGAAATGCGGGGATTAATCCTCCCCCATCGGGGGAGGTGGATCGGCGCGAAGCGACGAGACGGAGGGGGCTGAGGCCGAGGCTGCGGAGGATTGTGGGTGCGCTGGATCGGTGAGGGAGACCGCCCGCCGGCCATCCAGTCCGCCGCAAGCCCCCTCCACCGCTTCGCGGTCCCCCTCCCCCGATGGGGGAGGATTTAGCGGCCGCTCACGCGCGCGTTCAGGCCCGCAAGGACGCCGTCCAGGTTGTTCAGCACCGCCGTGGCGGGGATGCGCAGAACCTCGATGCCGCGCAGGTTCAGCCATCGGGTGCGCTCGGCGTCATGGCGCATCTGGTCGGGGTCTTCGTGGCCCCCGCCGTCCACCTCCACCGCCAGCTGCGTGGTCTCGCAAAAGAAGTCCAGAATGAACGGCCCGACCGGATGCTGGCGCCGGAACCGCGTCTTGCCCAACCGCCGCTTGCGCAGCGCGCGCCACAACAGCACCTCCGGCAGGGTCATCTTCCGCCGCAAGGCCCGCGCCCGCTGAATGGTGATCTTCGGCGGATACATAACGGCACTATTCGAAAGGTGGGCGCGGGCGTCAATCCTCCCCCATCGGGGGAGGGGGACCATGCGCAGCATGGTGGAGGGG
>NZ_JADWOW010000058.1:0-268 GCF_015767455.1 Brevundimonas sp. BAL450 | reverse complement strand
CGAGGCCGCCGACCGCAACGGATTCAGCGAGGGCGCGGCAAAGGTCAGCGTCCACCGCGCCATGAAGACCCTGACCGCCAGCGTGACCGCCCATGAAGACTGATGATCTCATCGACGCCCTGGGCGCCGGGCTCGAGCCCGGCGCCCAGGGCGTCGATGAGATCATCAGTCTTCATGGGCGGTCACGCTGGCGGTCAGGGTCTTCATGGCGCGGTGGACGCTGACCTTTGCCGCGCCCTCGCTGAATCCGTTGCGGTCGGCGGCCTCG
>NZ_JADWOW010000057.1:0-266 GCF_015767455.1 Brevundimonas sp. BAL450 | reverse complement strand
GACAAGCGACGTGGGCCCGCCGGCGCCGCTGCAGATCCAGCCCAGCGTGCTGCCCGACTACACCGCTTCCGCCCGAACCTTTCCCCAGAGCCTGACGCCCGCCAACGCCTTCGGCTCGACCCCGGTGTCCGCCGGCGGACACCGGGGTCGAGCCGAAGGCGTTGGCGGGCGTCAGGCTCTGGGGAAAGGTTCGGGCGGAAGCGGTGTAGTCGGGCAGCACGCTGGGCTGGATCTGCAGCGGCGCCGGCGGGCCCACGTCGCTTGTC
>NZ_JADWOW010000056.1:42500-146378 GCF_015767455.1 Brevundimonas sp. BAL450 | reverse complement strand
GACAAGCGACGTGGGCCCGCCGGCGCCGCTGCAGATCCAGCCCAGCGTGCTGCCCGACTACACCGCTTCCGCCCGAACCTTTCCCCAGAGCCTGACGCCCGCCAACGCCTTCGGCTCGACCCCGGTGTCCGCCGGCGGACAGGCCTATGCATCGGCGCCGGTTCCCTACAGCCAGGTCGCGCCGCGCACGGTCGAGGCCGCGCCCACGCCGGTTGCCCCGCCTCCCCAGACCCCGGTCGCCCAGACGCCGGTGGCCCAGACCCCGGTGGCCCAGACCCCCGTCCGCTCGCCGCGCACCGAGGCGCCCGATCAGCAGCATGATCCCATGGCACCCCGCGCCGATGCGCCGGTCTGGCGCACAGCGTCCGCCGGCGCGGCCCAGCCCGCGCCCCAGCCGTCTTCCCAGCCTTCGACCCAGCCCGCGCCGCAACCCCGGGCGAGCACGAACAGCCGCGACGGCGCCCGCTATTATTCGGTTCACCGCGAGGCCGGCCGCACACCGGACGCCACGACCCTGCCTGCGCCCTTCTTCCTTGACAGCGCGCCGGTGGATCTGGCCGAGCCGCCGCCGCCCCCGGCCCTGATGCGCAATCAGGGCGGCCTGGCGCCGTCCGTGGCGGGCGACGACCTGTGAGCGAGGCCATGACCGAATCGGTGGAGACGGGCTCGCGCCTGCCCGAGCTGATCGACATGGCGCGCGAGGGCTCCAGCGAGAAGCGCCGCGCCCTGCTGCGTGACCTGACCGATCATTTCTTCGGCGCCACGGCGCGGTCCGAGGCGGAGACCGAGCACTATGGCGTGGTGCTGGCGCACCTGGCCGATGACATGGAGGAGGCCGTTCGCGCCGAACTGGCCGAACGCTTCGCCTCCCAGGCCGACGCCCCGCGCCGTCTGATCCGGCTTCTGGCCGAGGATGGGTCGGACGCGGTGGCCGCACCGGTTCTCGCCGCCTCTCCCGTGCTGGACCAGGCCGATCTGATGAAGGCGGTGCGTGAGGGTGGACAGGATCGCCTGCGCGCCGTGTCCAGCCGCTCGTCGGTGTCGGAGGCCCTGTCCTCCGTCATTGTAGAGCGGGGCGACGACGAGACCCTCGGCGCCCTGCTGCGCAACGACGGCGCCCGCCTGTCGCGCGCCTCCAGCGAGGCGGCGGTGGACCGGGCGCGTGCCAATCCGGCGCTGCATGAGGCGGTGGTCAATCGCGCCAGCCTGCCGCCGGACCTGCTGAACGAGATGTATTTCGTGGTCGAGGCCCGGCTGCGCCAGCAGATCCTGGAGCAGAACGCCAAGCTGGACCCGGCCCTGCTGGAGAATGCGCTGGAGGCGGGCCGCGCGCGCGTGGCCGCCGCCGACGGGGTGCTGCCGCCGGACTACAAGGAGCAACTGGCCTATGTGCAGGAGCTCAAGGCCGCCAATCAGCTGACGCCGGAGGTGCTGGCGCGGTTCCTGCGCTCGGGCGGCCGCACGGCCTTCCTGATCGCCCTGGCCGAACTGTCGGACATCGATTTCCACACCGCCCGCACCATCGTGGAGCGCCGCGAGATGGACGCCCTGGCGGTGGTCTGCAAGTCAGCGGATCTGGATCGGGCCCTGTTCCTGACCTATGCCGTGGTGCTGCTGAACCGCGAGGACAACGCCATGGGCAAGGCGCGCGAATACGCCCGCCACTATGCCGACCTGCCGCGTGAGACGGCGCTCAGGACGCTTCGGTTCTGGCGTCTGCGCCGTCAGGCCGCCTGAGGACTCAGGCCGGGCTGCTGGGAAAGGTCTGACGCACCGCCGCCAGCAACTGGTCGGCCCGGTCCGCGATCAGCCCGGCGCCCAGTTCGCGCGCGGTCTCGGCCGCTTCCACCAGAACCAGACCCAGATGCCCGGCCTCGCCGCGTCCGGTCAGGCGCATGCGCGTCAGCTGGACCTGGGCCAGATTGATCTGGTCCACGGCCCAATCCAGCGGATTGTCGCCCGGTTCGCCCGTGGTCAGGCGGCGGCGCAGGCGCGTCTCCATGCGGGCCAGCTGGGCGGCGTTCCGGTCGCCTTCGGCCTGCTGCGCCTCCACGGCCACGCGCCGCTCCCGGGCCAGGGCGCCCAGGATCAGGCCCTCGCCCGCGGTGACGGCCTCGATCTCGATCAGGCGGTTCAGGTCGGGGTTCGGATCCCTGGCGGCGCGGGCCAGCTCCATGGCGGCCCAGTCCAGCGGGCTGTGATCGGGGGTGAAGGTGTCGGCGGCGGCGTCGAACAGCTCGTGCGCCTTGGTGCGCGCCGCGTCGTCGCCCGCCATGGCGGCCAGGGCGGACAGCCCGGCCGCGCACAGGGACAGGGCCCGCGCCCGCGTCACCGGCCGGTATTCGGGCGAGGCGGACGCCACCACGGCGCGCAGATCGCGTCCGGCCTGGTCCAGCAGGCGCGTGTCGCCGCGCAGCAGACCGGCCTCCAGCGCAAGCGAGGCCCGGTCCAGCTGGACCTCTGCGGCCTCCGCGGCCAGGTCGGGACGGCGGGACACGTCGTGCAGGGCGGAATCCATCAGGGCCGAGGCGTCCAGCATGGCGGCCGCCTCGCCGTTGCGGCGGGCCTTCAGCGCCTCGAGCCGGGCGTGGGCGACGGCGAGGCGGGCGGCGAGGGGGGCGGACCGCCCGGGCTCATGGCCGTCCAGGATCAGGTCGATCTGATCCAGAAGATCCGTGCCGCCTCGCTGTTCATACTGCAGCATCAGGCACAGGGCGCTCTCCATGGCCGCCTCGGCGTGCTGGTCCGGGGTGGTGGCGGCGCGGTCCGCATCGGAGGCGGCGGACAGGGCGCGGGCCAGACTGGCGCGGCGGCCGGTGCGGCGCGCGTGCTCGCGCCAGAGGGTCGAGGCCTTCAGTCCGGTGACGACAGGCTCGCGGCATCCGGTGCGATGGGCGTCGGTGGCCTGACCGCGGGCCTCGGCCTCCAGCAGGTCAGCGCCGATCAGCTCGATCCAGGTGCGGTCGCTTCCGTCCCGCGCCTGGGCGAACAGCCGTCTCAGATCTCGTCCGAACCCGAACATGGTGACCGCTCCTTTGTCCCGCATCGGGACCGTCTGACCTCATCCGCCCACAGACAAGCAAACGCAGCGCCGCGCCGGCGGTTCAGCGCCAAGCTTGAATCCCTCAGCCCAGATCCGGCGTCCGGTCCAGACATCGGGACAGGGCGTCTCGCGCGCCGCCCTCTCCAGCGGTCAATTCACGTACGGCCCGGATGCGGGCGCGGGTCTGGTCATTGTCGCTGACTTCCGGGGCTCGGCCCGACGCGTCGGCGGCCTGGCCCACGGCCAGGGACCAGTAGAGCGCCGCGTCGAACAGCATGCGCCCGCGCGGCGTCTCGCCGCCCTCAAGCTCTGACGCGGCCTGGGTCAGGCCCGCGCAGCGCACGGCCGAGTCATAGCCCGTCAGCACCGGCGTCTGCCCCGAAAGGCCTGTCAGCACCGCCATGGCGACCGCGACGATCATGAAGGATTTCCCGTGACGCCCCCAGCGTCGAAGTCGAATGAGAGCACGGAATCAGGGCGTCCGGAAGGCGGCCGCCCCGGCTTATCCCCGCTCTTTCGTCCTGGAGAACGCCACCTTCGGGAAGCGTTCGCCCACATAGCCCGTCTCCCACGACGACTTGGCCAGGAACACTGGCGCGCCGTCGATGTCGGCGGCCATCTGGGGGCGGTACTTGCCCATGAAGTCGTCCAGGTCGGCTTTTTCGCCGGACACCCAGCGGGCCTCGGCCCAGGGGCTGGGCTCGAACATGGAGTCCAGGCCGTATTCGCTGTTCAGCCGGTCGGCCATGACCTCGAATTGCAGCTGGCCCACCGCGCCGACGATGAAGTCCGCGCCCAGTTCGGGGCGGAACAGCTGGGTCACGCCCTCCTCGGCCAGACCCTCCAGCGCCTTCTTCAGGTGCTTGGCCTTGAGCGGATCCCTGACCCGCACCCGCTGCAGGATTTCCGGTGCGAAGTTCGGCAGGCCGGCGAAGCGCACCATGCCGCTCTCGGACAGGCTGTCGCCCACCCGCAGCACGCCGTGGTTGGGAATGCCGATCACGTCGCCCGCGAAGGCGTCGTCGGCCAGCTCGCGGTCCGAGGCGAAGAACATGATGGGCGCATTGACCGACAGAGCCTTGCCGGTGTTCTGGACCTTCAGCTTCATGCCCCGCTGGAACCGGCCGCTCGCCATGCGGAACATGGCGATGCGGTCGCGGTGGTTGGGGTCCATGTTGGCCTGGACCTTGAAGACGAAGCCGGTGACCTCGTCGGCGCCGGGCTGGACGATGATGTCCTCGGGCTCCGGCGCATTGCGGGTCTCGGGCGGGGCTTCCTTCTTCGCCTTCATGACCTTGGGCGCGGGAGCCCAGTCGCCGATGGCCTTGAGCAGTTCGTCGATGCCGAAGTGGCGCAGGGCCGAGCCCCACAGCACCGGCGTCATGTGGCCTTCCAGGAAGGCCTGGACGTCGAACGGCTTGTAGCCGCCCTCCACCAGCTCGGCGGCCTCGATCAAGGCCTCCTGCTCGCCTTGCTCGAAATATTCGGCGGCGTCGGACAGGGGCAGGGCGGGGGGATGGTCCGGATCCTCGGCCGCGCCGGCTTCCTTGCGGGCGTAGGGCTGGAAGCGGCCGGTGCCCATCTCCACCATGCCGCGCAGCCGGTTGCCGCTCTGGGCCGGCCACCAGATGGGGGAGGGGTCCAGCTGCAGGCGGGACGCGATCTCGTCCAGCAGGGCCATGGGGTCCTGGGCCTCACGGTCCAGCTTGTTGATGAAGGTGATGATCGGGATGTCGCGCAGGCGGCAGACCTCGAACAGCTTCAGGGTCTGGGGCTCGATGCCCTTGGCCGCGTCCAGCACCATGATGGCGCAGTCCGCCGCGGTCAGGGTGCGGTAGGTGTCCTCGGAGAAGTCCTCGTGGCCCGGGGTGTCCAGCAGGTTGAACATCTTGTCGTCGTGCTCGAACGTCATCACCGACGCCGAGACGGAGATGCCCCGCTCCTTCTCGATCTTCATCCAGTCCGAACGGGTGCGCCGGTTCTCGCCGCGCGCCCGCACCGCGCCCGCCGCGCGAATGGCGCCGCCGGCCAGCAGGATGTGCTCGGTCAGGGTGGTCTTGCCCGCGTCAGGGTGCGCGATGATGGCGAAGGTGCGCCTGCGCGCCGCCTCCTCAGGCAGTGTTCTTTTCGACATGGCCGCGCCGATAGCGCGGACGGCCGGAAAAGTCACTCACGGCGTTGCCGGCGCGGCGGTCAGTCGTCCTCGGCGGCCACCTCGGCATAGAGAGCCGCTCGCGCTTCCTCCAGCATGGTCCGGGCCGCGTCACGCATGTCGCCGCCATGGGGGCTGTTGGCCACAGGACCCAATTGCATCATGGCCTCGGCATGATGGCCACGCGTCATGAGGATCTGGGCGGTGCGATAGCGCACGGACATCACCTGCGGCGCCAGCAGGGCGGCCATGCGCATCGTCTGGATGTCGTTGTCATTGGGATAGCCGGGCTGGCCGTCGCGGGTGTCGGCGATCGCCAGGTAAATCCGGAAATCCGCCGGGTCCGCCTGATAGGCCCGCGCCAGATAGCCCCGCGCCTCATTCATGAGGGTTGTTCGCTGATCCTCGTCGAGCGGCTCGTCATCCGGGCCTTCGGCCTCGGCCAGAGCCGCCTGGGCCAGGCGCAGCAACGCCAGGGGGTCTTCCTGACCCTCCCCCACATAGGGCGCCAGCAACCGCCGCGCCTCGCCGGTGTCGCCGAAGCGGGTCTCGGCGTAGGCCAGGGTCAGGGCCGCCAGCCGGTCGTCGGGATGGCGCGCGGCCAGGCGGCGCACGTCCTCCATCAGCGCGGGACGGTCTTCCTCTTCCACCGACCGGCGCAGCCGCAGGTCCATCAGCAGCATGTCCTCCGCGCTGTCCGGCATGCGGGCGATCTCCACATCCGCCTCGGGCAGCTCGACCAGCAGTGTCCGGTACGGGATGGCGCCGGCCATGTAGCCCCGCAGAACGCCCGTCAAATCCGCCGCCTCGTGACCCAGGGTCTCCGCCGCCGAGGCGACCGGATCGGCGCCTTGCGCCACGCCCGCCAGATAGGCGCTGAGCTGCGGCCGGCGCTCGTCAGAGCCGAAGTAGTAGTGGGTCAGCAACCAGGACTGAGCGTAGAAGGCGTGAACCTGCGACGGCGCCGGGTCGGACGCCAGCACGGCCTCCATCGGCGCCCAGGCGTTGCTCTGGGCCAGGGAGCTCACGCGCCCGGGCGAATGTCCGCCCACCTGGATGCGGCCCGGCGTGACGTCTGCGGTCATGAAATATTCGGCGAAGCCCTCGACGAACCAACCCGGATAGGCGGCGGGGAAGTTGGCCAGCATGAAGTGGTGGGCGTACTCGTGGAAAAGCGTCGTGTCGCTTTCGTTGCGGCGCCGGTCGAAGATGGCGAAAACGCCCTGGTCACTCGGCAGGTAGAAGCCCGCTACGGAGGATCCGATTCCGGGACGCGCGCGGCGCAACTCACTGGCGCCGTTGACCACATAGACGGTCAGCGGCGTCGGAACGCGCTGATCGGCGACAGGAAAATGCAGGCGCAACAGGGCGTCGAACCGTTCCAGCTTTCGCACATAGCTGCGAAGCTCGCCCTCGCGGGTGTCCGAATAGACGATGAAATGCTCGCTCTCGGCGCGCAGCCAGTCCGCCCGGACGGGTGTCGCCGCGAGGATCAGGCCGAGAACCAGTCCGACCACCGCCAGGCTGTGCAGACGACCGAGGTTGAGCCAGGAAATCATTATCGCGCCCCCGCGCAGCTGTTCGGCCAAGGCTAGACCGGCGGGCCGCCGACACGCAACCTTGGCTGGTCAGGTCGCCGCCCGCTCACGGCTCCTCATCAATAACCCCTCGTCGGACAGGGCTTTTGGGGGTACATTACCGATCCGTAAGGCGAGACGGTCGGGCCATGCAGCCCGCCGCCGCTGAAGGAGGAAACCACATGACCATGACCCCGCAGTCGCGCGAGGACGCGCCCCCCGCTTTCCACAAGCCCGGAGAGCTTCACCCCGGTCTCTATCTTGTCATCGGGTTCGCCCTGCTGGTGGGCGCGGCCTTCGCGGTGAATGCGCTGTTCCGCGTGATCCTGTAGTCAGGCCGCCATGCGGCCCCAGACCGCCTTGTCGGCGGCGACGGCGTCCAGCGCGCCCTTGGAGGCGCGGGCGTGAAGCTGGTGCATGACCGGGGCGGGCAGGGCGCAGAAGCGCGGCTCCACCAGCTCGGGCGCGCAGTTCTTTTCGGGGGCCGCGAACATGGCCGCGTTCAGCTCGGGCGCGCGGTCGGCGATCAGCCAGGCCAGACGCAGGGCCCGCTCGGGGTCGTTGTGGTGCAGCATGGGATCCTCGGCGAACAGCTCGCACGCCAGTTCGATCACATAGTCCAGATCCAGCCGGTCGAACCGGCGCGCGTCGGCCGCCGTGACCGGGCAGGCCGCGTCGAGGTCGAACACCACATCGTTCAGCAGAAAGAGCACCGCACCATCACCATCTGTGTCGGGCGCATTTTTCGCCCGTTGATGGTGAGACTAACCGGGCGCGCTTTCAGCCCGGTTCACGAACGCGGTTAAGGATTTACGACCGCTCGCCCTGCACCGTCTCGGTGATGAAGTGGCGGCCCTGGCGGTCCTCGACCTCCACCACCCACAGGTCCGGATCATAGCCCACCTGCCTTTGTATATAGGCGTCCAGTTCGCTTTCCTGGTCGCTGGAGACGGGCTGGATCCACAGACGCTCGCCGTCCGGACCGAAGGCTTCGGTGTAGAGCCGCGCCTTTCGTTCCGAGGAGTCATAGGCCTTGACGATGACGCTTCCGGCCCGGGCGTCGCCCTTGCGCACCACCGTGGCGAAGGCCCCGGACAGTTCGGCGCGGCGGATCAGGGCGCCGACCCAGACATCGCTGGCGATAAGCAATTCGCTAACCCTGAAAGGAAACGGGACCGGAAGGGGTATGGCCTAGTCTGGCCCCATGATCAAAGGCCTGACAGAACGTCTGGCGACAGGCCTGGCGGTGGCCGCCCTCTCTGCGGGGGTCGCGCACGCCGGCGCCGACCGCCTCTATTACGAGCGCAGCCTGATGCTGGCCGCCGACGCCCGTTGCGGGCTGTTCGAGCCCCAGGTGCGCGCGGCCCTGGACGTGTCGGCGCATCAGGCGCGCGGCGCCGCGCTGCGGGCCGGCGCGACCACCGACGATCTGACCCGCACAGGCGCGCGCGCGATGTCGCGGGCCCGAACGGCGGACTGCGACTCCGACGATTTGACCACCGCCGCGGCCCGCGTGCGTGATGGCTTCGCGGGCTGGCGCCGCACCGCGCGCATGACCTTCCCCGGCGAGCGTCAGGACTGGAGTGCGGACCGCACCCGCTACGGCCGCGACGCCTGGCGCCTGTCCCAGACCGGACGGTTCCGGTCGGCGCCGGTGACCTTCGGCCGGGTGACGGACGCGGGCGGCGAAGAGGGTCTGGCGGCGGTTGTGTCCTTCCCGGGACGTCCGCGTCCCTACGGCGCCCGCATCGTGATGCGTGATCCGGCGCGGGCCCAGCGTCCGTGGATTGTTCAGGCCAGCCTGGGTCCGCTGCCGCCCGCCAATACACGCCGCGCCTTCTGGGCCTCGTCCAGCGCCGCCGCGCCCGAGGATCTGCTGCTTGAAGACCGTCGTCAGGGCGAGATCTGGCGCTTCCCGGAGGCGGCGGGCGACGCCATCGCCGGACTGGACCCGCGCGAGCGGTTCACGGTGGAATTTCTGTTCCGCGACGACAGCGTCATGCGGGTGCATTTCGAGGCCGGCGACTTCGCCGCCGCCCGCGCCTTCCTGTCTCTCGGCCCGCTCTAGGTTTCAGGTTCTAGGTTTCAGGGATTAGGGGAAGAAGGCGTTCGACGCGGGGCTTCCCCTAGAACCTAGTACCTAGCACCTAAGACCTAGAGAAGCGGATCGGCCCGGGTGATGGGCCGGGCCACCACGGCGGCCTTGTCCGTCTCCAGGATCGGACGCTCCACCAGTATGGGGTGCTGGACCATGGCGTGCAGGATCAGGTCGTCGGGCGTGTCCTCGGGCAGCAGGCCCATGTCCTGGGCCAGGGTCTCGCGGCGGCGCAGGATGTCCCTCGGCTTCGCCCCGCCCATCTTGGCCAGCAGGGCCGTCAGCTGATCCTCGGTCCAGCCGGCCTTCAGATACTCCACCACCGTGGGCTCGATGCCCCGCTCGGCAAGCATGGCCAGCAGCTTGCGCGAGGTGCCGCATTTCGGATTGTGGAAGACGGTGACGCTCATGTGGCGTGTCCTTCTGTCGGGACGGGTTCGATGATGCGGGCGCCCAGCGCCAGACCGGCCCCGGCGATGAGGGCGACGGCGGCCAGAACGGCCAGTATCTCCAGCCCGCGCCGCGAGGTGGGCGCCAGCGGCCGGGCCAGCATGGCGGCCATCAGGGCGATCAGGGCCAGCACGCCCGGCAGATCCATGCCCACGCCCAGGAAGGTCCAGTGCCCCAGGGCGAACAGCCAGCCGCCCAGCACGGCGGTGACGATGACCGCGGGCCACAGGGAGACGTGCCGCTCCAGCCGCGGGTCGATCAGCCCGCCGACGGCGGCGGCCAGCGCGGCGCCCAGCACCGGCCAGGCGATCAGGAAGGCGGCGGTGGGCGCCAGAATCTGAACGACCACGCCCAGCACCAGCATCAGGGCGATCAGTCCGGTCCAGGCCGAGAAGCGCGCGGCCTTCATCCAGCCGCTGTAGAGGGCGCCGCCCACGGCGACCAGGCCGAGGACGAGGATGACCCAGCTGAATTCATAGAGCGTCAGGACGGCGATGGTGGCCAGGATCAGGGCGCCCGCCACCAGCCGCCGCCGGCCCTGGGCCGAACCGAACAGGATCAGGGCCGCCGCCAGCAGGCTCAGCACCACCCCGGCCTCGAGCCAGGGCAGGCGGCGCAGCATGGCGTAGTAGAGCTCGGGCGATCCGGCGCGGCTCATGGACGGGCCCGCCAGCCCACGCATGGCGGTGGCCAGCACCACGCCCGAGATGGCCAGCCACAGCCCGCCCAGCGCGCCCAGCCCCATGCCCGCAAAGGTCACGGCCCCGACCTTGCGGCCGCGCCACACCGCGACGATCAGCAGCCCGGCCGCAGCCGCCAGCACCAGCCAGCCGACCCAGGGCGCATACTGGATGAAGACCAGGCCCAGCAGGTCCGAATAGACCGCATTGTTCGTGGCCGCGGGCAGGGCGTCGGCGCGGATGAAATGGTCTGCGGCCTCCAGCGCCTTTTCACCGATGTGCTGGACGCTGCCCCGGTCCAGGGCCTCGGGGGTGGAGGCGGGGTCGTGGTACTGATGGGCCCGTCCGATGAAGGCCAGATTGACCCCGGCGATGCCGCGCTCGCGGGCCAGGGTGTAGTCGGTGCCGTTGGGCATGTTCTCGTAGACGAGCACCGCCAGGGAGTTGCTGTTGGCGCCGCCCTCGACCCGGTCCATGGCGCGGGTGAAGGCGCGCACGGTCTGGGCGTTGCCGGGTCCGGTCTCGAACATGGACGCCCGGCCGCCGCCGCCGCGGGCCTCAAGGTTCACCACCATGCCGACCCGCTGCGCCAGCGGATGCTCATCCAGAAACAGGCGCATGCCGTCCAGACCCAGCTCCTCGGCGTCGGTGAACAGGACGATCAGGTCCCGTTCGGCCGGACCCCGCGCTTGGATGGCGCGCACGGCTTCGAGGATCGCGGCCACCCCGGTGGAGTCGTCCGCCGCGCCGGGCGAATCCCACACCGTGTCGTGGTGGGCCATCAGCAGCACCGCCGGCCCGTCCCGGTCGCGGCCGGGCAGGACGCCGATCAGATTGGTGATCTGGCGTTCCGCAGCTTGTTCGTCGCCCCAGCGAGCGAGGCGCTCGACCGATCTTTCGGACAGGGCGCCGGCTTGCTCGGACGGGTTCAGGCCCAGTTCCGCCATGCGGCCGGTCAGATAGGCGCGCACCCGCCCGTTCTCTTCCGATCCCGTGGGGTGGGGCGCCTGCGCGATCTCTTCGATGTCCACCATCGCCCGGGCGGCCGAGAAGGCGGTGTCGGGCGCGGTGTCCGGCGCGGGATCGGGCGTGTGCGACGCCGCCACCGCCACCGCCAGCGCCAGTCCAAGCGCCGCCACCAGCAGCACGATGCGATTCATGAAAGCCCCGGGTGTCATGGGGCCATTAGTAGGCGCCCGAACGGCGGGCGTCGAGCGGGGAGGATCAGGCCGCGCGTCTCAGGGCGGCGGGCGACTTGACGAAGACGCCGGGGCGGCCGGGGACGGGGCGGAAGGAGTCGGGCCGCTCGCCCGCCGTCTCGTCGAGGCCCAGGAACAGGCAGCCGTCGTCGGCCAGGGCCTGTTCCAGCACATCCAGGGCGCGGGCGCGGCGCTCGGGCGCCATGTCGCTCAGCACATAGCGGCAGAAGATCACGTCGAACCGGCCGCCCGGAGGGGGCTCATCCAGCAGGTTGGCGCGCGAGAAGGTGATGGCGGAGCGCAGGCGGGGCTTGGCCTCCCACATGTCCTCGCTCTGGTCGAACCAGTTCAGCAGCCGCCGGGCCGACAGGCCGCGCTGCACTTCGAACTGGGTGAAGATGCCGGTCCGGGCCTTCTCCAGCGCGCGCTGGGACAGGTCGGTGGCGACGATCTCCACATTGGTCTGGTCCTCCAGCGCCGGCATGGCCAGGGAATAGGCTTCCTGTCCCGCCGCACAGCCGGCCGACCAGATGCGCACCCGGCCTTCCGGCCGCACGCCGGCGATGGCGGGCAGGACCTCGCTTGCGAAGGTGGTGAAGGGTGCGCGGTCGCGGCGGAACCAGGTCTCCGGGTTCAGCACGGCCTCCATGGCGCTCCAGGCCAGGGCGGCGGGCGGCTCGGCGCGCACGGCGTCCATCAGGGCGTCGACCCCGGCATAGCCCTCGCGGCGGGCCACCGGCGCCAGCCGGTGTTCAGCCAGATGCGCCCGGTCCGCGGCCAGCAGGAAGCCGGTGCGGCTGACCAGCAGGGATTGCAGATGGTGCAGGTTCTCGGGCGTCATGAGGGTCAGACCACCCCCGCCTCGGCCAGCTTGGATTCCAGGATCTCGCCGTCGAAGGGCTTCATGACGTATTCGTCGGCGCCGGCGTCCAGCGCTTCCTTGATGCGGTCCACCTCGGTCTCGATGGTGCAGAACAGCACCTTGGGCTGGTCGCCGCCGGGCTGGCTCCGCAGACGGCGAAGGAAGGTCAGGCCGTCCATCACCGGCATGTTCCAGTCCAGCAGGATCACCTCCGGCATGGCGGTGGCGCAGTAGGCCAGGGCCTCGGCCCCGTCGCCCGCCTCATCCACCTCGAATCCCAGCTCCTCGACGATGCGGCGCGCCACCTTGCGGATGATGCGGCTGTCATCGACGATCAGACAGGTTCTGGCCTCGACAGGGGGGTGCACGGTGTGAAATCCGGACGCTTCGGGCGCAGAACTGCGCCCCTACGTCTTATGGTCCTTTGCGGTTAACGAGCTGTTGGCGGACACCCTTAAGCGGCGTTCAGCACGATCTCACACCGGCATGCGCGCGGTCAGGGTGACGCGGTCCTCGCCGACGGTGAAGCCCAGCGTGCCGCCGTGGTCATTCACGGTGCGCCACAGCCAGTAGGACTGGATCCACTGGCCCGCCAGACCCTCGGTCAGGCGCTCGCCGGCCAGGCCCGTGGCCGCCTCGGGCTTGAGCCGGGCGCGCGGGCCGTCGGCCTCGCCGCGCAGGGTCAGCCAGCCGTCGTCCTCGCGCGCGGTCACCGCGGCCACGCCGCCGCCGGGCAGGGCCGCGCCGGTCAGCTGCACCAGGTTCAGGAACGCCCGGGCCTGGGGCTTGGAGAATTCCTGTGGATCAACCCGCCAGTCCAGCGACGCCCGCGCGCCCTTGAACACGCTTTCGGCCAGCGGCTTGAGGTCGTCGGACCGGAACCGTTCGGCGGTCGTGGCGGCGCCGTAGGCCACGCGGGCGAAATTGATCAGGGCGATCAGTTTTTCCGAACTGGCCTCGATCAGGCCCATGGCTTCGTCGCGCATGTCCTGCGCGGAGGGGTCCTTCATCAGGTCCAGGCCCGAGGCGATGGCGCCCGCCGGGCTGATGAAGTCATGGCAAAGCTTGCCGGTCAGGAAGGTGGCCAGGTCGGCGCCGTCCATCATGGCGTCAGAGTCGGTGGTCATCGTGTCCCGCAGCCCACATTTGTCAAAGCCGCGACAAGCTGCCCTGATTTGCCGGTTCTTCAAACGCCCCGCATGGTCTAAGGACCGCCCCCTGATGAGTGCCCTTCCCGAATCCCTGAGCCGCGACCTGGAATCAGGCCGCCTGACCGAACAGCTGGCCGAGATCGCCGAAGAGGCCTCCGCCCTGATCCTGCCCTACTGGCGCGCGGGCGCCGCCGTCACCACAAAGGCTGACGACAGCCCGGTGACCGAAGCCGATCAGAAGGCCGAGGCCCTGATCCTCGAGCGCCTGACAGCCCTCTATCCCGGCGTCCAGACCGTGGCCGAGGAAGCCTGCGCCGCGGACGGAACGCCCGACGCGGAGAACGCCTTCTTCCTGATCGACCCGCTGGACGGCACCAAGGCCTTTGTGGGCGAGCGCGAGGCCTTCACCGTCAACATCGCCCTGGCCCACGGCGAGCGTGTGCTGGCGGGCGTCATCTCGGCCCCGGCCATGGCCCAGACCTGGCGCACGGGGGGAAGCGGCGACAAGGCCGGCGCCTTCAGCCGCCGCTTCGGCGAGACGGCCTGGCGTCAGGTGCGGGTGCGCCAGAAGCCCGATCGCGGTTTCGCCCTGATCAGCCATTCCCTGGGCGAGGACGAGGCCGAGCGCATCGCCAGCCGCTTCGGCTGCGCCGAATGGCAGGCGCTGGATTCGTCGGTCAAGTTCTGCCTGATCGCCGAGGGCCGCTATGACGTCTATCCGCGCACCGGCCCCACCTGCGAGTGGGACACCGGCGCGGGCCAGGCGATCCTTGAGGCCGCCGGCGGCCGGGTCATCACCCTGGAGCAGGGCCAGCCCCTGTCCTACGCCAAGCCGAACTATCTCAACCCCGGCTTCGTGGCCCTGGGCGGATAACACCTAAAAGCTATTTGATTTCAGATGGGTATCCTTATTGAGCGACGTTCGCTCATCGCTCTTGCCTGACCATTCACTTTGATATACAAAGTACTTCATCAGCACTGGAGGTTGCCATGAAACTGTTCGTCACCGCTGCTCTCGCCTGCCTGATCGCCGCGCCCGCCGTGGCCGGCGATGTCGTTGTCACCCTGAACGGCGTGGAGGCCCGGGGCGGAGAGATTCTCGCCTCCCTGAACACCGAGGCCACCTTCATGCGGGGAGAGGGCGAATATGGCGTCATCGCCTCCGGCGACGAGGCGGGGACCATCACCCTGACGTTCGAGGACGTGGCGCCGGGGGACTACGCCCTGATGGTGATGCATGACGAGAACGGCAACGGTCAGTTCGACATGTCGCCCATGGGCATGCCGGACGAGGGCTTCACCTTCTCCAACGGCGGGGCCATGCAGGGCATGCCAACCTTCGAGGTGCACAAATTCACCGTGGGCGAGGACGGGGCGACCCTGACCGAGACCATGTTCTACATGCGGCCCGCCCAATGAGGAGCGCGCTTCTCGGCGCGGCGGCCCTGGTCCTTTCGGCCGGGGCCGCGACGGCCCAGACCACCTGTTACGGCGGCGCTCAATGGTGGACGCCGGAGGGTTTCATCAGCGGCGAGCGCTGCGTGGCCCAGGGGCGCTTCGCCGCCGCGACACCGGACGCCGCGCGCATCGACCTGGGCGGCGCCTGGGTCATTCCAGCCCTGGGCGAGGCGCACAACCACAATCTGGACAATCCGGTCATGGCCCGCGCCATGAGCACCACCTACCTCTCGGCGGGCATTCTTTATGTGAAGAACCCCAACTCGCGTCTGGAATGGACCGAAGCGACCCGCGCCGTGGTCAATCAGCCGGACACGGTGGACGCGGTCTTCTCCCTGGGCGGCGTCACGGCGCCCGGAGGCCACCCGGTGCGGCTGTACGGCTTCCTGTCCCGCTTCTACGGCGAGGTCCGCGAGGGCGAGGCCTTCGAGGGCGACGCCTTTCATCTGGTGACGGCCGAGGGCGACATCGCCCCGGTGCTGGACCGGCTGAAGGCGGAGGGCGCGGACTTCGTGAAGCTGTATCTGCTGGGGTCCGAACACCATCACGAGCGGGCGGAGGATCCGGTCTATTACGGCATGCGCGGGGTCGATCCGGCCCTGGCGCCCGCCTTCGTGCGCGAGGCCCATGCCCGCGACCTGCGGGTCAGCGTCCATGTGGAGACCGCCGCCGACTTCCGCGCCGCGGTCGCCGCCGGGGTGGACGAGATCAACCACCTGCCCGGCTACATGTGGGAGACCGGCGCCACGGCCGAGACCTATCGCCTGACCGAGGCCGACGCCCGCGCGGCGGCCGAGGCGGGGGTCGTGGTGGTCACCACCACAGTTGTGGCCAACGGCTTCGCCCGCAGTCCGGACGCGCTCCAGGCGGTCCAGACTCTGCAGGTGGAGAACCTGCGCCGCCTGCATGACGCGGGCGTCTCCATCGCCATCGGCTCGGACAACTACCAGGCCACGGCGGCGTTGGAGGCCCAGAACCTGCTGGATATCGGCGCCTTCACCGGCCCCGAGCTGCTGCGCCTGTGGATCGACACGCCGCGCGTCTCGATCTTCCCGGACCGCATGATCGGCCGGCTGGATCCGGGATACGAGGCGAACTTCGTGGTGCTGTCGGCCGATCCGCTGGCCGCCATGACCCAGCCGCTGCCGGTCACCGCCGTGCACAAGGCGGGCGAGGCGATCTGGACGGCTCGCTAGGCGCCGCCAAACGGCAAAAGGCCCGCCGGAGCGATCCGGCGGGCCTTTCTTCATTCGATGATCGAGAGGATCAGGCGGCGTTGGCCGTGGCGTTCTCGTGCGGGTCGCGCAGCACATAGCCCCGGCCCCAGACGGTCTCGATGTAGTGCTTGCCGCCGGCGGCCGTAGCCAGCTTCTTGCGCAGCTTGCAGATGAAGACGTCGATGATCTTCAGCTCGGGCTCGTCCATGCCGCCGTACAGGTGGTTCAGGAACATTTCCTTGGTCAGGGTGGTGCCCTTGCGGAGCGAGAGCAGCTCCAGCATCTGGTATTCCTTGCCGGTCAGGTGGACCCGGTGGCCGTCCACCTCCACCGTCTTGGCGTCCAGGTTCACCGCGATCTCGCCGGTGGTGATGATGGCCTGGGCGTGACCCTTGGAGCGGCGCACCACGGCGTGGACGCGCGCCACCAGCTCGTCCTTGTGGAACGGCTTGGTCAGATAGTCGTCGGCGCCGCCGCCGAAGGTCTTGACCTTGGTCTCCACCTCGGTGGAGCCCGACAGGATCATGACGGGGGTGTTGATCTTGCCCACGCGCAGCTGGCGCAGGACCTCAAGGCCGTTCATGTCGGGCAGGTTCAGGTCCAGAAGAATGAGGTCGTAGTCGTAGATCTTGCCCAGATCGACGCCTTCCTCTCCCAGATCCGTCGTATAGACGTTGAAGCCTTCCGACTTGAGCATCAACTCGATGCTCTGCGCGGTCGCGCTGTCGTCTTCAATCAGCAGAACACGCATTGATGCCCCTCCAGGCGAACCTTGACCATAAGGCCGCTCGCACAGGAGCGGGTAACCTTTCCGACCAGTTAAGGCCGCAAAAACCTTAAGAACGGTTAATGCCGAATCGATAGTCTGATTTGCGAATCGGCGTCCAGTGGAACGAGTCAACGATTCGAAATTTCTTTGCCCGCCTTGGGATCGCGGGCCCTTCGGTCCGGTCCCCGCAGCCCTGCCGACGGCGCCGCCAACGTTCCTTAATCCCGCATCTCCGCCTCACCAATGCCGCACTCCTTAACGGGATACGTCCGGAAATGGCGCATAAAATAGGAATATAATCCTCACTGCTTCCGGGCGGGTCCAGCATGGCGTCGCGTCGCTGGGACGCCGGAACCGGAGAGGGAGATGTTCGAACACGACGAAACACTGGAGCACAGGGTGGAGCGGGTCCGCGCGGACCGCGCCCGCGCCCTGCTGGCCATGCAGGCGGTGGCCAGCGTGACGGGGGTGCCCGCCGCGGCCATGCAGTCGCGCCGCCTGCTGAACCGCGAGGTGCGGCGGGCGCGCTCGCTGGCCTGGTACCTCAGCCACACGGAATACGGCTGGCCGCTGTATCGGGTGGGGGCCGCCTTCGACCGCGACCGCACCACCGTGGCCAAGGCGTGCCGCGAGGTGGAGGACATGCGCGACGATCCCGCCCTGGACGGTCTGCTGGACCGGGTCGGGCGCGGGCTTGCCGAGATCACCGGCCAAGCGGAGGCGGCATGAGCGAACGCCTGCGCACCCTGCTGGCCCGTCCGGGCGCCTGGATCGAGGCGGCCGATGAGTCCGGCCGCTATCGGCTGAGGCTCAGCCCCGACCGCCGCCGTCGCCCGGCCCTGACCCTGGACGAGGCGGCGTTCCGGGAGCTGGCGCGCGAGCCCGGCCTGGCGGTGCGCGAGGGCGGCGGGTGGCGGGCGCGGGCGGGCGCGGTCCCGCCCCGTCTCTCCGATGGCGGCCGTCCCGGCTTCATGGCGGGGACGCGGCCGGTGACGACCCCGGACGGGACGGTGAAGCCCCGCGCCGTCAATCTGGGGGAGTCGCCCATTCTCTGGCTGGCGCGGCGCAAGGATCCCAGCGGCCGTCCCTGGCTGTCCCCCGCCGAGGTGGCGGCGGGCGAAAGGCTGCGCACAGACGCCGAGCTGGCCAGTCTGGGCCCGTCCCTGACCATGCGCTGGGACGCCCTGCCGCGCGCCGGGGCCGGGCAGGGGACGCCCTCGGGGCCCGGCGAGCGCACGCTGCTGGCCCGCCGGCGGGTTCAGGCCGCCCTGGACGCCGTCGCGCCCGGGCGCCGCGTCATGCTGGAGCGCATCTGCATCCACGGCTCGTCGCTGCAGCTGGCGGAACAGGGGCTGGGCCTGCGCCGTCGTCAGGGCAAGACGGTCCTGAAACAGGCCCTGACCGATCTGGCGGCCCATTACGGGATCGGATGACGGGCGTTTTGCGTTCAAGGCGCATTCGTCGTCCGGTCCCGCCCTTGCGATTGTTGTTCCCCCAACGCGCTGGTATGGCCCGGTGATCCCACCCTCAAGGCGCCCACACCATTCTCAGCTTCCTGATCCCCCTAGGCGTCATCCTCCTCATGGTCGCGGCCAACGCGCTGTACGTGGCGGCGGAGTTCGCCACCGTCGGCGCGCGCAAGTCGCGGGTGCAGGAGAGCGCCGAGGCGGGCAGTCGTCCTGCGGGCAAGCTGCTCGGCATCCTGCGCGACCCGGCGAAGCTCGACGACTATGTGGCGGGCTGCCAGGTCGGCATCACCATCTCCAGCCTGGTGGCGGGCGCCTATGGCCAGGCCCAGCTGACTCCCTTGCTGGCCCCGGTTCTGGGCGCCGTGGGCGGACAGGTGACGGCGATCATCATCGTCCTGCTGGCCGTCACCATGGTTCAGGTGGTGCTGGGTGAGCTGCTGCCCAAGACCATCGCCCTGCGCTATCCCGAGCGGCTGTCCATGGCCACCCTGGCGCCCATGCGCGTCAGCCTGCTGCTGTTCCGGCCGCTGATCTTCATCTTCAACGGAACCGCCTTCGCCATCATGCGGCTGTTCCGGCTCAGCGCCGATCACAGCCACACCCATGTGCACTCTCCCGATGAACTGGAGGGCCTGTTCAAGGCCAGCGCCGCCGGTGGCCTGATCGACGCGGACGAGCGGGACATGCTGTCCGGCGCGCTGAGCGTCCACGGGCGGCTGGTGCGCGAGATCATGACGCCGCGCACCCGCATGGTGCGGGTCAACGCGAAGGAAACGGTCGAAGAGGCGCTGAAGCGCGTCGCCGAGACGCCCTATTCGCGCTTTCCCGTCACCGGCGACACCACCGACGACGTGGTGGGCATCATCCACTTGCGGACCCTGTTCGCCACCTTTGAAAAGACCCCCGACGCCCTGGTCGGCTCCATCAAGCGCGACCCCCTGATCGTCGCCGACGTGATGAGTGTGCCCAGCCTGTGGCAGACCCTGCGCGAGCGCGGCCGTCGCAGCGCCATGGTCATCAATGAGTACGGCAGCTTCACCGGCCTGGTGACCCTCGAAGACGCTCTGGAGGAGGTCTTCGGCGAGGTTCAGGACGAGTTCGACAACGAGGACGAGCTGTTCGTCGCCAACGGCCCGGACCTGAGCGTGCGCGGCGACGTCCGTCTGACCATGCTGGCCGATCGCCACGGCGTCGTCCTGCCCGAGGATCGGGCCGACACCATCAGCGGCCTGGTCTGGCACGAGCTCGGCCGGCTGCCCGTGGTCGGCGACCTCGTGGTGGTGGAGGACTCCTCCGTCCGGCTGGTGGTCGAGGCCATGGAGGGCCACGCGGTGCGCCGCGTCCGCATCCAGCGCGGAACGGAGGCCGAGGGATGATCGACGTCCTGCTTCCCATCGCCGCCATCCTGGCCCTCGTGATCGTCAACGGCGTGTTCGTCGCGGCCGAGTTCGCCCTCGTGGGCGCCCGGCGCAGCCGCTTCGAGACCCTGGCGCAGGACGGCAACCGCGCGGCCCAATGGCTGCTGCGCATTTTTGACCGCGAGGCCGGAAAGGATTCCTATATCGCCATCGCCCAGCTGGGCATCACCCTGGCCAGCATCGGCCTGGGCATGTACGGCGAGCCCGCGGTCGCCCGCTGGCTCTACGGCCCGCTCGAAACCCTCGGGCTCAGCTATGACCAGTCCCACGCCGTGGGCTTCGTCATCGCCCTGAGCGGGATCACCTTCCTGCACGTGGTGTTCGGGGAAATGATCCCCAAGGCGCTGGCGCTGCAGTCGCCCGAGAAGGTCAGCATCTCCCTCAATCCGGTGATGCGCCTGTTCGCGATCCTGTTCCGGCCCATGGTCATGCTGCTGAACAAGATCGCCTTCGGCCTGATGCGTCTGCTGGGCATTCCCGACCCGGGCAAGGGGGCCATGCTCTACAGCTATCAGGAGCTGGAAATCGCCACGGAAGAGATGATGTCCGGCGGCCAGATGAACGCCGCCCAGGCCAAGCTGATCGAGAACATCTTCGAGATGGAGGATCGCACGGCCCAGGAGCTGATGACCTCCCGCGCCCGCATGGCGGCCATCCCCGTGTCCGCCAGCGTGGACGAGGTCGCCACCACCATCTCCAGTCAGAAGCTGGCCCGCTATCCGGTGTTCGGCGCCTCCCTGGACGAGGTGGTGGGCGTGCTGCACGTCAAGGATTTCATCCGCGCCCGGGTGGTCCACGCCGAGATCGACCTGAAGACCCTGGTGCGCCCCGCGCCGCGCGTGGCCGCGGGCATGTCCGCCTATGACCTGATGGCCCTGTTCAAGAAGCAGCGCGTTCACGGCGCCCTGGTGGTCGACGAGTTCGGCGGCACCCTGGGCTTCGTCACCATGGACGATCTGGTGACGGACCTTATCGACGAGGAGGAGGGCGCCGGGTCGGACTGGATCACCGTCCTTCCCGACGGCGCGATGCTGCTCGACGGCGAGGTGACCCTGGCCGAGCTGGAAGAGGACCACGATCTGGACGTGTCCCACCCCGAAGTCTCGACGGTCGCCGGCCTGTTTCTCGCCAAGACCGGGGTGCTGCCCAAGCGCGGAGACATCCTGAACTTCAAGGGCGTCCGCTTCATCGCCGAGGATGTGCGGGGCCTGAAGATTCTCCGCGTCCGCGTCGAGCGCTCTCCCTTGAAGCGCTAGACCCGACGGGTCATCGACCGGCGTCGAATTGCACCAATTGCACTGATTGCACCGTGCAACGGCGCGTGTTCAGGCGCCCGCCGCCGCTTCCTGACGGATCCGCCCGATCATGGCGTTCAGGCCGTTGGCGCGCTGCATGGTGAGGGCCTGGGGCAGGCCCAGGCGGTCCATGGCGGCGCGGGCGTCGAAGGCCAGGATCTGGTCGGGCTCGCGGCCGGAATACAGGCGCAGCAGCAAGGCGATGTTGCCCTTGGACAGATGGCTGTCGGAATCGGCCAGGAAATACAGCCGTCCCCCGTCGCGGATCACGTGCAGCCACACCTGGGCCGCGCAGCCGGGCACCTTGTTGGCCTCGACCCGCGCATGGTCGGGCAGGGGGGCCAGGCCCTTGCCCAGTTCGATGACGTATTCGATGCGCGGCTCCCAGTCGCCCAGCAGGTCGAACTCCTCGGCCAGTTCGGCCAGGGTCTCGTCGATGCTCTGGTCGGGCGGGGTCAGGGCGGCGTCGGTCATGGGCCGCAGATAGACGCCCCGGCGGCGGGCCACAACCATGCCCGTCCCCAACCCCGCAAGGATGGTCCACCGGAATCTGGTCGCCTGTGGCGCGAGCGATCTCGCCGGGTTCCGTCCGGGCCTTTAGTCTGGTCTGTCGCGCCGAACGCCGCGCCGACTCGAAATCGCAACGGACCCCGCCGCGCTTGACCTCCTCCGCCGCCTCTTCGTCCGAGCCTGACGCCGGCGCCGCCGTGACCGGGGCGCCGCCGCCGCTGGCCATGTGGCACGCGGGGTGGGCCACCGCCTGCGCGGTGCTGGCGCTGGGCGGACGGTTCGTGGGGGCGGGGGTCGAGGGGCCAGCCGCCCTGGCCCTGATGGCCATGGTGGCGCCGGGGCTGGGCGGGCTGCTGCTGCTGCGCCGCGACGGCTTTCGTCCGCGTCTGGCCCTGCTGACCGGCTGGAGCGCGGCGGCCATTCTGGCGGCGGTGCTCAGCGGCGGGCTGAACGGCCCGCTGGCGGCCTTCGTCTTCATGCCCATGATCGCGGGTCTGGCCCTGGGCGGGGTGCGTCTGGCCCAGATGGGGACGCTGGGGACGGGACTGGCGGCGGCGGGCGGTCTGGCCGCGGCCCTGATCGGCGCCCCCGCCGTCGACAACGCCGTGCTGGCGGCCCTGACCGGGGTGATGAGCGCCCTGGCCGCATCCCTTGCGCTGAGACTGTCCTTCGCCGCCCGACAGACGCGGCTGCACCGGGCCGAGGCGGCCATGGCGCGCAGCGAGGCCATCCTGACCGGCCAGCCGGGCCTGACTCTGGTGCTGGCGCCGTCGGGCCGGGTGCTGGCGGCCTATGGCGCGTCGCCGCCGGGGCTGACCGCCGAAATCCTGTTCGACCAGGGTCTGATCGCCGCCGTCCATGGCCCGGACCGGCCCGCCGTCCTGTCGGGTCTGGACAAGGCCCTGAACGGCCTGGACGCCCAGACCCGCTTCGCCCCGCGCGAGGCGCTGGACCGCCGGGTCATGCTGGCGCTGAAAGGGCTGGAGGACGGCCGTCTGATCGGCCAGATGCACGACGCCACCGCCCAGTATGCGCGCGAGGCCGCCCTCGACGCCGCCCGGGGCGAGGCCGAGGCCCGCGACAAGGGCAAGACCCGCTTCCTGGCCTCCATGAGCCATGAACTGCGCACGCCCCTGAACGCCGTGGTCGGCTTCTCGGACATCATGCGCCAGGCCCTGTTCGGGCCGCTGCCCCCGAAATACGCGGACTACGCCGTCTCCATCCATGAGGCGGGCGGGCACCTGCTGGCGGTTATCAACGACGTGCTGGATGTGTCCAAGATCGAGGCGGACCGGTACGAGCTGGCGCTGGAGCGGTTCGACGCACGCGACGCCGTGTCGGAGGCCGTGGCCATGGTCCGGCTGAACGCTGACGAGAAGGGCGTGGTTCTGAACAGCGTCCTGCCGCCCGAGGCCCTGACGATCATGGCCGACCGCCGCGCCCTGAAGCAGATCACCCTGAACCTGCTGGCCAATGCGGTGAAGTTCACCCCGGCCGGGGGCTCGGTGACCCTGACCGCCGACGGGGTCGGGCCCTATCTGGAGATCGTGGTGGCTGACACCGGGGTGGGCATCGCCGCCGAGGATCTGGGCCGGCTGGGCCGCCCCTTCGAACAGGCGGGCGACGCGGGCCAGAAGAAGATGGGCACCGGCCTGGGCCTGGCGCTCGTGCGGTCCCTGACCGAACTGCACGGGGGGCGGCTGATGGTGGACAGCACCCTGGGCGAAGGCTCGGCCTTCACCGTGCGCATGCCGGTGGTGGAGCTGGCCCCGCCCGTCACAGACGAACCTGTAGCCTGAACTCTGTTCCAATCCTCCCCCGTGTCGCTTCGCTCGCGGGGGAGGATGGGCGAGCCACGTAAAAACGCCCGCCCCGGCGACCGGGGCGGGCGTTTCAGATCCTGACAGGCAGGACGTCTTACTTGGCGGCGCGAGCGCGGCGGGCGGGTTTGCGGCCGCCCTGGCCCAGGCCCATCTGCTTGGCCAGTTCCGAACGCGCCTTGGCGTAGTTCGGGGCGACCATGGGATAGTCCTTGGGCAGGCCCCACTTGGCCCGATACTCTTCCGGGCTCATGTCGTACTTGGTGCGCAGATGGCGCTTCAGCGACTTGAACTTGCGGCCGTCCTCGAGGCAGATCAGGAAGTCCGGAGTGATGGACTTGCGCACCGAAACCGCCGGCTCCTGCGGCTCGGGCTCGGGCTGGGCGCCGCCCGCCTTGACCACCACCAGGGCGGAATGGACGCTCTGGATGACGCCCGGCAGGGCCTCGGCGTCGACGTTGTTGTTGCTCACATAGGCCGACACGATATCGGCGGTCATTTCGAGAAGTTCAGACGTTTCGTCCATGATCACGCTTCCGGAGTTCTGTTGACTTTACGGGTCAGAAGCGGATCGCCGCTCCCCATGGGAGTCGGCAATAAAGTTGTTTCGGCGGTTTATCAACAGGAACCGGGGCCGAAGCGACTCTAATCGGCAGCCTTATCTTTAGAGTTGCAGATCAGTTCATCGTCCGAAGTTTTCAGCCAGGGCCAGCATGGCGGCGCGTTCGGGGGCCGAGTATTCATCCAGCGCCTCTTCGTCGCCTTCTCGGATCGCCTGCATCAGTTGCGGCGTCAGGGCCGAGGACAGGGACCAGTTCCAGTAGCGCAGCACCGTCTGGGCCCGGTCCACGGCGAACATGTCATAGGTGATCATCACCCGCTCCCAGACCGGGTGCCCGTTCCCGTCCGGCGTGGTCTCCGGCCGGCGCATGGAGCGCCAAAGACCCTGAAGATTGTTCTTGGACAGGCCGGTGGCCTTGCACAGGATGGCCAGGGGCTCGCCGCCCTCGTCGCCCAGGATCTTGGCCCCGGTCAGGGGTTTGATGCCTGACAGATAGGATATCTCGGCGGCCAGTTCGCGGTTCAGCCCTCCCGAGGCGGCGACGGCCACGGCATGTTCAAGGCTGTCGTAGGGACTCTTCTCGATGGCCGCGCGGTTGCGCTGGCGCCGCTCGATGAACTGCAGGGCCTTGCGCGAGACCGGGTCCTGCCAGCCCTCCTGGGCCGCCATGGCGAAGATGTCCTCCACCACCTCCTGCATCACCTCGCGCGAGACGGCGAAGCGCTGAAGGATGGTGCGCCGCTCGTCCGGGCCGCACCACCAGAACATCACATAGGCGCCCGACGGCCGCATCTCGGGGCGGCGCAGCAGGTGTTCGCACAGCTGGGGATGGGTGCGGCTGAGGCTGACCATGGCCTCGATGCCCGGTTGCGACAGGCGAGCGGTGGTGTTGCGCAGCACCGCCTCGATCACCGCCGGTTCGTGGTGGGCCAGCAGGGCGTCGGTCACCACCTCGGACAGGTTGCGGCGCGCGGCCAGCAGGAAGCGGTGCTCCAGGCCGGCCTCGGCGGCGCAGGCCACCAGATCGGAATCCGACAGGGCGGCGCACTGTTCGATCAGCACGCCCGCGATCTCGGGCTCGTCGCGCAGCAGCAGGCGCGCCAGGCTGTCGGGGACTTCGCCCAGGGGCGCCAGGCGCACGGCGACCCGGCGGCGATCTTCGGGTGCTGCCAGGCGCAGCATCTCCACCAGCAGGTCGCCCACCACGGAGCGCTCGAAGGCGTTCACCCGGCTGGCGGGCAACGACACCACATCGGCCAGGCGCTTCAGCAGCGCATGGCGCGCGCGCGGCCCCGGCGAGGGCGCGCCGTCGGCGGATGTGGCCGCAGGCTCGGACATGTCGGCGCGAGCTTAGACCCGAAGCGGTTAATCAGGGGTGATGAAGCCCGCCCTACAGCCCCTCGAACAGGGCCGTGGACAGATAGCGCTCGGCGAAGCTGGGAATGATGGCCACAATGGTCTTGTCGGCGTTCTCGTCCAGGGCCCCCTGGCGGAAGGCGGCGGTCAGGGCGGCGCCGGAGGAGATGCCCACCGGCAGGCCCTCGACGCGGGCGGCGCGGCGCGCCATGTCGAAGGCGTCCTCGTTGGAGACCTGCTCGACCCCGTCGATCATGGACGGGTCGACGATGGAGGGAATGAAGCCCGCCCCGATGCCCTGGATCTTGTGCGGGCCGGGCGCGCCGCCGGACAGCACCGGCGAGGCGGTGGGCTCCACCGCGATCATGCGCACCGAGGGTTTGCGCGCCTTCAGCACCTGGCCCACGCCGGTGATGGTGCCGCCGGTGCCCACGCCCGCGATGACGATGTCCACGGCCCCCGCCGTGTCGTTCCAGATTTCCTCGGCCGTGGTGGCGCGGTGGATGGCGGGATTGGCCAGGTTGTCGAACTGCTGCGGCTGCACCGCGCCGGGGGTGGCGGCGAGCAGCTCGTTAGCCGTGGCGATGGCGCCCTTCATGCCCTTCTCGGCCGGGGTCAGCACCAGCTCGGCGCCCAGCAGGGCCAGCATCTTGCGGCGCTCGATGGACATGCTCTCGGGCATGACCAGGATCAGCTTGTAGCCCTTGGCGGCGGCCACGAAGGCCAGGGCGATGCCGGTGTTGCCGCTGGTGGGCTCGATGATGATGTCGCCGGGCTTCAGCTTTCCGGCCTGCTCCAGCGCCTCGATCATGGCCACCCCGATGCGGTCCTTGACCGAGGCGATGGGGTTGAAGAACTCCAGCTTGGCCAGGATGGTGGCCTTGGGCTTCATCTCCGCCGACAGGCGCGGCAGCCGGATCAGCGGCGTGTCGCCGATGGTGTCGACGATGGAGTCATAGACCTTGCCCCGTCCGGTCTTGGCGTGCCGCGAGGCGTCGTAGGGGGTGTCGGTCATGGAAAGGCTCCTGTCTGTCGTCGTGGCGTAGGGGATAGATAGGCCTTCTCACGCCGTGGCAAAGTCAGAAATGCTGCGGCGGCCCGCCAGAGCGGCTCAAAGAGCGTGGCGCGGTCAAGGTTTCCTTCACCCCCGCTTAACCGTTTCGCAGCAATTCTTAACGGGAAGACGGCCTTGGGGGCTGTCTCCGCTGAGGGGCATTCTTGCGCAATCTCGTCGCCGCTGTTGAGGCTGTGGATCCGCTGGTCGTGACCGGGAAGGTCGCGGGCGTGTCCGGCCTGCTGATCGAGGCGCGGGGCGGCATGAGCCGGCTGGCCGTGGGCGCGCGGGCCGAGATCGTGCGCCGGGGCCATCAGGGCCTGCCCGCGGAGGTGGTGGGCTTCCGCGACTCCAAGGCCCTGCTGATGCCCTATGGCCCGGTGGAGGGCGTGGCGCCCGGCGCCGACATCCGCATTCTCGACGTGGCCGCCAGCGTGCGGCCGACCACGGCCTGGCTGGGCCGCATCATCGACGCCTTCGGCGATCCCATCGACGGCAAGGGGCCGCTGCCGCCCGGACCCGCCCCCTATCCTCTGCGCGCCGCGCCCCCGCCTGCCCATTCGCGCGGCCGGGTGGGCGAGCGGCTGGACCTGGGCGTGCGCTCCATGGACGTGTTCACCACCACCTGCCGCGGCCAGCGTCTGGGCATCTTCGCCGGCTCGGGCGTGGGCAAGTCGGTGCTGCTGTCCATGCTGGCGCGGCAGGCCACCTGCGACGTGGTGGTGGTGGGTCTGATCGGCGAACGGGGTCGGGAGGTCCGCGAGTTCATCGAGGAGACCCTGGGCGAGGAGGGGCTGAAGCGCGCCGTGGTGGTGGTCGCCACCAGCGACGAGCCGGCCCTCAAGCGCCGTCAGGCCGCCTATATGACCATGGCCATGGCCGAATATTTCCGGGACCAGGATCTGGAGGTCCTGTGCCTGATGGACTCCGTCACCCGCTTCGCCATGGCCCAGCGCGAGATCGGCCTGGCCGCTGGCGAGCCGCCGACCACCAAGGGCTACACCCCCACGGTCTTCTCCGAACTGCCCAAGCTTCTGGAACGCGCCGGGCCGGGACCGATCCGGCCGGACGGCACCCAGGCTGCGCCCATCACCGCCATGTTCACCGTGCTGGTGGACGGCGGCGACCATGACGAGCCCATCGCGGACGCCGTGCGCGGCATTCTGGACGGCCACATCGTCATGGACCGCAAGATCGCCGAGCGCGGACGCTTCCCCGCCATCGACGTGCTGAAGTCGGTCAGCCGGACCCTGCCGGACTGCCAGACCCTGCCCGAGCGCGACCTGAACCGCAGGGCCCGCCAGTGCCTGAGCGCCTATTCGGACATGGAGGAGCTGATCCGCATCGGCGCCTACCGCGCCGGGGCCGACCCCATCGTCGACCGCGCCATCGCCCTGAACCCCGCGCTTGAAGCGTTTCTGGGCCAGGACAAGGACGAGGTGACGCGCATGGCCGACTCATTCGATCGTCTTCAAACCATCCTGAACCAGGGCATGATCCCTCCGGAGGATAGCCAATGACCAGCTGGGCTCACTCGTTGATCCGCATCTCCAACTATGAGGTGGAGACGCTGCAGAAGCGCCTCGCCGAGATCACCGCGCGGCGGGCGTCCACCGAGATGCGGCTGGCGGTGCTGGACGCCGAGGCCGAGGTAGAGCGCGAACGCAGCCGCCACGACACCCAGGCCGGCATGATGCTGAGCGCCTATCTGGCCGGCTGGAAGGCCCGCAAGGCCGCTGCTGAAACCGATCTGGCCGAACTGGACGCCGAGGAAGCCGGCGCCCGCGACGCCCTGACCTCCGCCTTCGAGGAGCTGAAGAAGTTCGAACAGGTGGCCGAGACCACCCGCCTCAACCGCCTGATCGCCGCCGCCAGGCGCGAAACGGCGGCCTTCGACGAGCTGGGACTGCGGAAACGGGCGAGCTGATCCTTCTCCCCCCATGCGCTTCGCTTTGGGGAGGAGAAGCTGGCGCCCTCCTTGCACCGCCCGTCCCATGACCCAGCCCCTGTTCAGCCGTCGCGCGCTTCTGGCCTCCACCCTGGCGCTGGCCGCCTGTGACGGACGGCCTGCGGCGTCCCAAGTGGTCGAGGGACCGATCCGGCCGCTGCGGGACGTGGCGTCCTTCCCCGTCGGGGTGGCCGCCATGACCGACCATTTCCGCGATCCCCAGTGGGTCGAGCTGGCGTCCACTCACTTCTCCCAGCTCACGCCCGAGTGGGAGATGAAGATGGAGTACATCCTGGGGCCGGGCGGACGCCTCCGCTTCGCCGCGCCGGACGCCATCGCCGACTTCGCTGCCCAGCACGGCATGAGCCTCTTCGGCCACGCCCTGATCTGGTACTCGCAGGGCCGGGCCTATTTCGAGGGTCTGGACGAGACCCGCTTCGCCGCCGAGCACGACCGCTACATCCGCGAGGTCATGGGCCGCTACCGGGGCCGGGTGACCGGCTGGGACGTGGTCAACGAAGCCGTGGCCGAAGACGGCAACGGCCTGCGCGACTGTCACTGGTCCGCGCGCTTCGGACAGGACGGCTACATCCGCCGGGCCTTCGAGGTGGCGGCCGAGGCGGACCCGGACGCGGTGCTGTTCATCAACGACTACAATCTGGAGCATAATCCCCGGAAGGGCGCGACCTTCCTGCGCATGGTGGAGCGGCTGCTGGGGCAGGGGGCGCCCATCGGCGGGCTGGGGACCCAGTCGCACATCGACTATGACATCGAGCCCGGGCGCACGGCGGCCTTCATCAACGAGATGGCCCAGTTCGGCCTGCCCATCCATGTCTCGGAACTGGACATGTCCATGGGCCGCTCACGCACCGACCTGACCCGCACCCCGCGCCGTCGCGAACTGCAGACCGAGCGGGTGCGCGAGATCGCTGACGCCTTCATGGCCCTGCCCGAGCGTCAGCGCTTCGCCTTTACGGTGTGGGGTCTGCGCGACCGGGACAGCGTGCTGCGGCGCGGCGACTGGGACGACGGCCGCGACGAGCCCCTGATGTTCGACTGGCTGGGCCGCCCCAAGCCCATGTTCAAGGCGCTGGAAGAGGCGTTCGGCGCGTAAAAGCCAAGTCCGCTAAGGCTTGATCAAGGATTGACGTTCACCATGACGGCCGTCCCTCGACGGTTAGTAGCATGCATGTCGTACGCGCCGCGTTTCTCGCGGCCCTCATCCTGATCGTCACGGGCGCATCCCCGGCCAGGGCCGAGACGCCGCATCGCACGGCCATGGAGCTGGCCGAGGCTGTCGAGGCCCGGGCGGGGGCGACCAGTTTCGCCGATCTCTACGCCTTCGGCCGCGAGGCCCTGACGCGCGATGACCGCGAAGGGCTGAACCGGCTCTATCATGTCGCGTGGATCAGCCTGAACCAGGGCGAGTTCGAGCAGGCGCGGCTGTGGAACGGGCGGCTGGCCGAGGCGGCGGCGCGGCAGGGCGACGACCGCTACATCGCCATCGCCGCTCTGAACGATCTGACCATCCTCTATGATCAGGGCGACACCACCGCGGCCGCCGAGATGGCGCGCATCGCGGACACCACGGACGACTGGTTCGTCCGGGCCCACGCGGTGCGCATCCACGCCCTGGCCCTGATGGATCAGGACCGGATCGGCGAGGGGCTGGAGCGTCTGGCCGAGATGGACAGCCGCATTCCCGATGATCGTCCCTATTCCCGCACGGCCCACGCCGGCCTGTGGGAGATGACCGGCATCGGACTGATGAAGCTGAACGACGTGGCCGGGGCCACCGCCGCCTTCGGCCGGTACGAGATCGACTACAACAAGCCCGAGTACCCCCGTCCCGATTTCGACAGCCTCTACAACCTGGCGCGCCTGTCGACCCAGATCGGCGACACGGAGACGGCCCACGCCCTCTTTCTGGCCCATCGCCGCCTGGCGCAGCGCACCGGGCTGGAGAGCCTGATCGTCTATGACGCCAATCTCTGCGCCATGACGGCCGAGGCGCGGCGGGCCTGGCGCGATGTGCTGGCGTGCCTCGAACCCTATGGCGAAAACCTGGGCGCGGCCGATTTCCTGGCGCCCCAGATGCTGCCGCGTCGGGCCATCGCCCGGGCGCGGCTGGGCATGGCCGAGGCGGCGGCGCGGGACATGGCGCGCATCGAGGCCTTGCAGGCGGCCGGCGAGTTCCGCGAGGAGGGCGTCTCCCGCGTGCCCCTGGCCCGGGCCGAGCTGCTGTTCGCCCAGGGCCGCAACGCCGAAGCCTACCGCGTGCTGCGCGACCATTTCGTGGACAATGAGGTGGCCACCGCGCGCCGCTTCAGCGCCGGCATCAATCAGGTCACCGGCGACATGCAGGCCCAGCTGGAGGAGCGCCGCCGCCAGCTCGAGATGACCCAGACCAACGCCGGGCTCCAGCAGGACGTGATCCAGTCCCAGCGCTGGATCGTCGGCATCGCCATCGTGTTCCTGCTGTGCGCGACGGGCGTCCTCATCTGGCAGCTGCGCCAGAGCCGGCATTTGCGCGAGTCCCGCCTCAGGGCCCACCAGGCCAACGACGCCAAGTCCGCCTTCCTGGCCAATATGAGCCACGAGATCAGGACGCCGCTGAACGGGGTCGTGGCCATGGCCGACGCCCTGGCGCGGGCGGACCTGACCCCGCGCGAGCACGAAATGGCCGAGGTCATCCGCTCCTCCGGCAAGACCCTGGAGCGCCTGCTGTCCGACATCCTGGACAGCGCCAAGATCGAGTCCGGCCAGATCACCGTGGAGCGGGCGCCGTTCCATCTGGGCGAGGCGGTGCACGACATCACCACCCTGTGGGGGCTGCGCGCCGAGGAGAAGGACGTGCTGCTGACCGCCCACATCGATCCAGCCGTGGACCGGGTGGTGAACGGCGACGCGGTGCGGGTGCGCCAGATCCTGGCCAATCTGGTCTCCAACGCCCTGAAGTTCACCAGCCAGGGCCAGATCACCCTGACGGTGGAGCCCGGCGAAGGCGACTGTGTGCGGTTCTCGGTCAGGGACACCGGCATCGGCTTCGACGCGGAACAGAAGGCGCGCATCTTCGGCCGCTTCCAGCAGGCTGACGGCTCCATCACCCGTCGCTTCGGCGGCACCGGCCTGGGCCTGGCCATCTCCCGCGATCTGGCCCGGCTGATGGGCGGGACACTGGACTGCGACAGCACGCCGGGCGCAGGCTCCACCTTCTGGTTCGCGATTCCCCTGCCGGCCGCCGAGGCTGAAACGGTCCCGGCCGCCGCCCCGGTGGACCGCGCCGACCTGACGGCCATGCCGCTGAGGGTGCTGCTGGCCGACGACCATCCCGCCAACCGCAAGGTGATCGAGGTGATGCTGTCCCAGACGGCCATGGACCTGACGGCGGTGGCGGACGGCGCCGAGGCGGTGCGGGCCTATGGCGAGGCCGACTGGGACCTGGTGCTGATGGACATGCAGATGCCGGTCATGGACGGCCTGACCGCCACCCGCGAAATCCGCACCCTGGAGATCGAGCGCGCCCGCCCGCGCACGCCGATCCTGATGCTGACCGCCAACGCCCTGGACGAGCATGTCCAGGCCGGGCGCGAGGCGGGCGCCGACGGCCACCTGGCCAAGCCCATCACCTTCGCGGGCCTGTTCGAGGCCATGGGTGAAGCCCTGGCCGGATACGACGAGGCGAGACAAACCCAGGCGGTTTGAACGGCCTGCTCCATCTCTGTCAAAATCGGACGTACCTGCAAAAAAGAACATATTGCGAACGAGAACAAACCATGCACATATGGCGTCAGTCGCAGGGGCGGGTCGGTAGCGGGCCTCTTCCGGAACGACAGACGGGGAATCGTGGCAAAAGGACCGAAAGTAATGGCGCAGGCGGCATTGAAACTCGTGGGCAAGGAAGACGGCGACAAGGCCAAGGCGCTGGAAGCGGCGCTGGCTCAGATTGACCGGGCGTTCGGCAAGGGCTCGGTGATGAAGCTCGGCAAGGGCGGGGTTGTGGCGGAGATCGCCAGCGTCTCGACCGGCTCGCTGGGCCTGGACATGGCCCTGGGCATCGGCGGCCTGCCCTATGGACGGGTGATCGAGATCTTCGGCCCGGAATCCTCGGGCAAGACGACCCTGGCCCTGCACACCGTGGCCGAGATCCAGAAGGCGGGCGGCACCGCGGCCTTCGTGGACGCCGAGCACGCCCTGGACCCCAGCTACGCCCAGAAGCTGGGCGTCAACCTGGACGACCTGCTGGTCAGCCAGCCGGACAACGGCGAGCAGGCGCTGGAGATCACCGACACCCTGGTGCGTTCGGGCGCCGTGGACATCGTGGTGGTGGACTCCGTCGCCGCCCTGACGCCGCGCGCCGAGATCGAGGGCGAGATGGGCGACAGCCTGCCGGGCCTTCAGGCGCGCCTCATGAGCCAGGCGCTGCGCAAGCTGACCGCCTCCATCTCGCGCACCAACTGCATCGTCATCTTCATCAACCAGATCCGGCACAAGATCGGGGTGATGTACGGCTCGCCCGAAACCACCACCGGCGGCAACGCCCTGAAGTTCTACGCCTCGGTGCGTCTGGATATCCGCCGCACCGGCGCCATCAAGAACCGCGACGAGGTGGTGGGCAACACCACCCGCGTGAAGGTGGTCAAGAACAAGGTGGCCCCGCCGTTCCGCGAGGTGATCTTCGACATCATGTACGGCGAGGGCATCTCCAAGATCGGCGAGATCATCGATCTGGGCGTCAAGGCCGAGGTGATCGAGAAGTCCGGCTCATGGTTCAGCTATGACAGCCAGCGCATCGGTCAGGGCCGCGAGAACGTGCGCGAGTTCCTGAAGCAGAACCCCGACATCGCCGCCTCCATCGAAAAGGCCGTCCGCGCCCATTCGGGCCAGATCGCCGAGGAGATGCTGGGCGCCCCTGAGCCCGAGGAAGGCCAGGACGACTGATCCCTTCTCTCGATGGGAGAAGGGGACCCCGCGCACCGGACCGCGCAGCGATCCGGTTCTGGCGCGGGGGATGAGGTCCGGTTGATCACCACGATCAGCCAGCCTCGTCCCGCGCCGGGGCCTCAAGAGACACTCCGTCCGGCTGGTCCTCGCGACCCGCCGCCGACCCCGCGGGGATCGGGCCGGACGGACGTGCTGGCCGTCGGGGGAAACCCCGGCGGCCTTTTTCGTGGGCCATCTCCTGCCCCGGAGCGCAGCGAACGGGGGAGGGGGACCGCAAGCGGTGGAGGGGGGCAAATTCAAGCGCCGGCGTCCGGGTCGCCCCCTCCACCATCCTTCGGATGGTCCCCCTCCCCCGCAGGCGGGGGAGGAAGGCCTGGTTCACCCCGCGAGCGCGGCCTTCTTCTCCTCCAGCTCCAGCCATTCGGTCTCGGCGGCGTCGATCTGGTCGCGCAGGGCCTGCAGTTCGTCGGTCAGGCGCTGGAAGGCGGCGGGGTCGCGGGCGTAGAGGTCCGGGTCGGCCAGTTTCGCCTCTTTCGCGGCGATGGCGGCGGGCGCCTCGGCCATCAGCCGCTCGATCTCCTCCAGCCGACGGGCGTCCTTGTAGGACAGCTTGCGGGTGGGCGCGGCGGGGGCCGGTTTGGCGGCCGCCGGCTTCGCAGGAGCGGCGGGCGCGGCGGTGGACGCCTTGTCTTCGCTCAGGAACCCCGGGTTCTGGCGCACGAAATCTGTCCAGCCGCCGGGGGTCTCCACAACCCCGCCCCGGCCGTTCAGGGCGATGGTGGAGGTGGCCAGGCGGTCGACGAAATCCCGGTCGTGGCTGACGAGGATCAGGGTCCCGTCATAGTCCGCCAGCAGCTCCTCGAGCCGGTCGAGCGTGTCCATATCCAGGTCGTTGGTGGGCTCATCGAGGATCAGCAGATTGGCGGGCTGGGCCAGGGCGCGGGCCAGCAGCAGCCGGTTGCGCTCGCCGCCGGACAGGGTCGAGACCGGCTGGCGCAGCTGGCCGTCGGTGAACAGGAAGTCCTTGGCGTAGGCGGCCACATGCTTGGGCGTGCCGCGCACCATGATGGAGTCGCCGCCGCCCGGCGTCAGGGCGTCGCGCAGGGTCATGTCGCCGGTCAGCTCGGCCCGGGCCTGATCCAGATAGACCGGCTCCAGACCCACGCCCAGCTTGACCGACCCGGAGTCGGGCTCCAGCTCGCCCAGCATCAGCTTGACCAGGGTGGTCTTGCCGGCGCCGTTGGGCCCGACGATGGCGATGCGGTCGCCGCGCAGGATGCGGGTGGTGAAGGGCGGCAGGATGACCCGATCGCCGAACGCCTTGGTCACCCCGCGCAGTTCGGCCACCCGCTTGCCGGACTGGCCGCCGGAATCCACGTCCAGGGACAGTTCGCGGGGCTGGTCGCGCAGACGCTCGGAGCGGTCGGCGCGCATGGCGCGCAGCTGGCGGGCGCGGCCCTCGTTGCGGGTGCGGCGGCCGGTGATGGAGCGGTAGAAGGCGTGGGTCTCGGCCTCGATGGCCTTGGACAGGCGGCGCAGGGATTCGGCCTCCTCGGCCGTGACCTGATCCGCCCAGGCGTCGAAATGCTCGAAGCCCCGGTTCAGGGTGCGCACCTGGCGCCCCTCCAGCCAGTAGCAGGTGTTGGTGACCTTGTTCAGAAAGGCGCGGTCGTGGCTGACGGTCAGCACGGCCATGCGGGACGCGGCCAGCTCCTGCTCCAGCCGCTCGATGGCCAGGATGTCCAGGTGGTTGGTGGGCTCGTCCAGCAGCAGGACGTCGGGCTCCTCGGCGAAGGCCTTGGCCAGGGCGGCGCGGCGGATCTCGCCGCCCGACAGGCCGGTGGCGGCCTTGGCGGGCGACAGGCCGAAGGTCTCGAGCCAGCTTTCGGCGGTCCAGGGCTCGGCCCCGCCGGAGACGGCGTAGTCCAGAAGGGTCTCGCCGGTGATCACCGGCTCCTGCGGCACATAGGCGAAGCGGGTGCCGGTCTGGACCGTGCGGTCACCGGAGTCCGGCTCGATCATGCCCATGACCAGCCGCATCAGGGTGGACTTGCCGGCGCCGTTGCGGCCCACCAGACAGCCGCGCATGCGCGGCTCGATGGCCAGATCGACCCCCTCGAACAGGGGGCGGGGTCCGTCCTGCAGGCGGATGTCCTTGAGCGCGATGAGGGGCGGTCTTGAGGCGTTCTTGGCGGCCATGATGTTCCGTCAGATGGGGAGGCGCGCCCTATACGTCATCCGGGGCGGCCATGGCCACCGTCTCGGCGGCTTGAGGTCCAACCGTCCAGTCGGTATGGACGTCCATGATCCCCGTCCCCCGCCGCACCGCCGAACAGACCCGCCAGCTGATCCTGGACACCGCCATCGCCGTGGCCGCCGAGGGCGGGTCGCTGGCCCTGACCCTGGACGCGGTGGTCGAGCGCCTGCCGGTCAGCAAGGGCGCCCTGCTGCATCACTTCCCCACCAAGGCCGCGCTGCTGGAAGGCATGATCGACGAGCTGGCCCGCCAGCACGTGGAGGAGGTGCGGGCCGAGGCTGCGAAGGATCCGGAGGCCTATAACCGCAACGCCCGGGCCGCCATGCGGGTCAGCGTGGACAATCCGGGCGACGAGCAGGATCTGGTGCTGGGCCGCGCGGCGCTGGTGGCCTGCGCCATCGACCCGGCGCTGGCGCGGCGGTGGCGGGCGGGCACGGACGTACTGGCCGAGGATGACCCGGTCGATCCGGCGGGGCGGGACGACGCCCTGATGCTGCGGCTTCTGGCCAATGGGTTGTGGATGTCGGACCTGTTCGGCCTGTTCGACGTGACCCCGGACCAGCGCCGGGCCATCGGCGCGCTTCTGACCGGCCCGGCGAAGTGAGCCCGATCACCTGGCTGGCGCTGGGGGCCGCGATCCTGCTGGAGGTGGTGGGCACCAGCCTGCTGCAGGCCTCCCAGCAGTTCACCCGGCCCGTGCCGACCGTCGGCATGGCGGGCTGCTATCTGACCGCCTTCTATCTGCTGTCGGTGGCGCTTCGGGAGATCCCCGTTGGCCTCGCCTACGCCATCTGGAGCGGCATGGGCGTGGTGCTGATCGCCATGATCGGCTGGGTGGTGTTCAAGCAGCGGCTGGACGCCCCGGCCATCCTCGGCCTGGCCATGATCATCGGCGGCGTCATCGTCATCAACGTCTTCTCGAAGACCGTCAGCCATTGAGCCCAGGCATCACCGGGTGTGCGACGGCCCCCGGAACACGGCGTTGAGGAACAGCACGTCCAGCCCGCGCATGAAGCCCCGCGCCGAGGGGTCGTGGGCGAAGCCGATCAGCTGGCCTGAGCCCAGAGACTGGGCCACCACGGCGGGCTTGTAGGCCAGCTGGGCGCGGTTCTCGTCCCAGATGTAGCCTGCCGCGAGCAGGTCGTCGGGACCGGCGAAGCGCACCACATTGGCCCCCTGATCCAGCCGCAGGGGGGCGTAGATCTCCGAGCCCGAGGCCAGGATGTTCAGCTCCGGCGCCACCCCGGCCGCCAGCCAGTGGTCAGGGTCGGTCGTGGCGCGCAGCAGGATGCCGGGGATGGAGTCCGGGCTGCCCTCGGCCGGGCGGACGACGTTTCGCAGCTGGTCCGGGCTGGTCAGGATCACGCCGGGCACGGTGGCCTCGTCGGCGGGAGCGGGGGCCTCGGCGTCCTCGTCGGCGACCCGGCTCTCCAGCCGGGTGGCCAGCATCTGTGAGCCGGGCTCGGACATGAAGCCCATGCCGCCGCCGACGCCGATCAGAACCCCGCCCTGACGGGCCCAGTCGCGCAGACCGGCCACGCCCCGCTCGCCCAGCGCAGCGGCGTAGCCGCCGCCGTCGGGCAGGATGATGACGTCGTACTGGCTGAGGTCCGAACCCGCTATCTGGGCGGTGCGGATGATGGTGACCGGATAGCCGTATTCGCGCTCGATCATCCAGCGCAGGCCGCCCGCCGAGGTGGGGCCGGTGGGCGTCTCCCAGGCCATGGCGATGCGCGGGGCGCGGGCCACCGAGGCGCGGTCCGAGCCGAGGCTGGGGCCCGCGGTGACCCAGGTGTCGGCGACACCCTCGACGACGGCGCCGGTGTCCGTGGCGATGCGGGCGATTCGGGCGGGGGCGTCATCCGGGTTGGCGCCCCGGGTCAGGACCAGCGAGCCGGCGGGCCAGTCGCGGCCGTCCAGGGTGAAGCCGGCTTCCAGCGCGCGCACGTTCAGGCCGTCCCGCAGGGCGGCGGTCAGGAAGCGCATGCCCGACAGGCCGGGACGCACGATCCAGGCGGCAGCGCTCCGGCCGTCGATGACGCCGCCGGTCAGGGGCGCGTCGCCGGACAGGGGCGTGACGGCCACGCCGGGGCGGCTGCGGCACTGGATCGCCGGGGTGTTGTAGGCCAGCGGCAGGGCCCAGGCGGCGATGTCATAGAGCTGGTGGTCCAGCCCCTGGGCGCGGCGGCGCTCCTGCTCGGCGGTGAAGTCGGCGGGCAGGCTGACCGAGGGGTCCAGCAGCACCCGGGCCAGTCGCCCGGCGGGCTGGGCCAGGTCGATCACATAGGTCCCGGCGGCGTGGGAGCCGCAGGCGGAGAAGCCCGCTCCGGCCACGCCCACCTCGACGCCCTGCGAGGCCAGGGACCGGGCCAGGCGGTCGGCGGCGGCGGGGTCGAAGCCGGTGCGCGGCAGCAGGATGGCCCCCAGGCGGCGCCCCTCGTCGATGGCCGAGGCGTGATAGGCGTGGAAGTCGGATATCAGCCGCTGCCGGTTCACGGCGGCGGCGTCGATGGTGGACAGCGAGATCAGGAACTGGCTGCGCACCGTCTCGAACAGGGTCAGCAGGCTGCCGTCCGAGCGGCGGCGCACGTCGCCCCGGGCCGAGCCCTGCTCGTAGGTCATGGCGATGGCGCCGGAATAGCCGGGCCAGTTGTCGCCGTAGCCGGGGTAGAAGGCGTCGAAATACTCGCGGGTGAAATAGGCGATGCCCGCCTGATCGAAGACCTGGCCGTGGGCCCGGCCGATGACCTCGCGCATGGCCAGCTGGCTGGGGGTGAACAGGGGGTTGAAGGGGTCCGCCTCGGGCGGGAAGAAATAGGTCTGGTCGGTGCCCATCTCGTGGATGTCGGCCACCACCTGGGGCTTCCACTGCATCTGCAGGGCGGCATGGCCCCGGGTTTCGGGCTGGGTCTGGGCGAACCAGTCGCGGTTCAGGTCGAACAGATAGTGGTTGAAGCGCCCGCTGGGCCAGGGCTCGCGGCCCTGCACCGACTGGACGTCGGGATCGGACTCCAGCCCCTGGCCGGCGCGGTAGCCGTTGATGAAGCGGTCGCGGCCGTCGGGGTTCTGCGTGGGGATCAGGACCACCACGGTATCCTGCAGCATGCGCTGGATGCGGGGATCGCCCCGGGCGGCCAGCAGGTGGCGGGCCACGGCCATGGAGGCCTCCGCGGGGCCGACCTCGTTGCCGTGCACCGAATAGGCCAGCCAGACGATGGCGGGGGTCTCGGCGATCAGCCGCTGGGCCGTGGCCGCATCGGTCGTGCGCGGGTCGGCCAGGGCGCGGGAGGCGGCGCGGATCTGGTCCAGCCGGGCGATGTTCTCGGGCGAGGAGATGGCCGCCCAGATCAGCCGCCGCCCCTGCCAGGTGCGGCCGTACTCGCCGGTGACCATGCGGTCCGGCGCCGCTTCGGCCAGGGTCTCCAGATAGCGATGAATGTCGGCCACCGGCGTCAGCCGCTCGCCCACCGGATGGCCGATGACGCCTTCGGGGGCGGGGATGGCCGTGTCCAGATTGGCCCCCGGAAACAGGTCCTGCGCCTGTGCCTGGGCCTGGGCGGCAGGCGCCAGAAACAGGCCGCAGACCAGCGCGACGACAGACAGCAGACGGATCATGAAACGGCCCCCGGGTTACGGGGACAGGCTTAGCGGAACGGGGGCCGGGGGCAAGGGCGGACGTCGGGGAAGTGCACGGTGCAATTGGTGCAATTGGTGCAATTCCGGGGGCGAGGGGCTGAGGGGGCAGTGACGGGCCGTATGAAGCGCCGTTTTCCCTGCCCCTAGCCCTCCCTTCGCAGCAGCGCCGCGCGTCGGGCGATGCTCGCCAGCGGTCGCTCGCCCTCCGTCCGCCGCAACCCGTCCAGAAACCCCGGGTGCTGGCGTTCGGCCTCGGCGAGGCCCACGGACAGGCCGGCGCGGAAGTCGGCGCCCAGGTCGCCGTTCGCGGCCTCGGCCATGCGGCGGATGATGGTGATGGTTTCGCTCACGGCGGTCTCCGTCTGGAAGCCGCCGACCCGAGCCCTTGGTACGACGCCGATCCGTCCTGGTCGAGCGAATGTTCGCCCTATGTTCCACATTCTGTGGATGGCTGACTCCCCTTGGGGATTATGAGAATTTTAAAGGCCTGAAGGCCAAGTGCGAGAATGGGCGTCGCGTCGAGAATTACTGTTTCAGCACAACGTCGCCGCCCCTTTGCGGCGACCCTGCTGGTGGGCGCCGCCATCCTGATCTCCCTGGCGCCGGCCGCTGGCGTCGCGGCCCAGCCCCGAGACCCCCACATCGTCGCCGTCGTGTTCCCGCCCTGGTGGACGGCCGCGCGGTCGGACGCCGTGGTCTCGGCCATCGGCGTCGTGAGCCCGCAGGACAGCTCCGAACTCGTGAGAGTGGTCTACGGCGGCCCGCACCTGATGGACGAGCTGAAAGCGGCGGGGGCCTGGCTGATTGTTGATCCGGCCGTCGCCGGATGCCTCACACCTGGAAACTGGACATCATGATCTGGCAACCGAAAGACCTCGCCGCCCAGCGGCACGGGGGCGGACTCATCCTTCTGGGCCTGAGCTGGGTCCTGACGGCCATCAGTGCGGCGGCAAGCCTGCTAGGGGGCGAGTTCGTCCTTTCGGCCGCCGTGATGAGCATGGTCGGCCTGGCCGCCGCCCATACGGCGGTGTTCTGGCTGCTGGGCGTGAACCAGGCCGGGCGCATCCTGTCGGTCATCCTGCTGGTGGGTCAGGTGTCGCTTATGGTGTCCGCCCTGAAGGGGCACGAGTACCAGATCGACATGCACATGGCCTATTTCGCGGCCCTGGCGGTCACGATCATCTATTGCGACTGGCGCGCCATCGCCGCCGGGACCGCCGCCGTGGCGATCCACCATCTGACCCTGAGCTTCCTGCTGCCCAGCCTGGTGTTTCCCGGCTCGGCCAGTCTGGAGCGGGTCATCTTCCACGCCGTCATCCTGCTGGTGGAGGCCGGCGTCCTCGCGTGGGTGGCCGCCAGCGTCGTCACCATGTTCCGGGTGACCTCGGAACGGACCGCCGAGGCCACCGCCGCCGCCGACCGCGCCAACGAGGCGCTGGCCTCCGCAGCGGCGAGCCGGACCGCCGCCGATGACCTGCGCGCCGAGACCGCCGACCGTGAGGCCCAGGTCCAGGCCGAGCAGCTCGAGGTGGTTCAGGCGACGGCGGCGGGATTGTCCGCCCTGAAGCAGGGCGACCTGAGCTACCGCATCACAAGCGCCTTCCCGGAGGCCTATCGCGTGCTGCAGAGCGACTACAACGCCGCGATCCAGGACCTGGACGAGGCGGTGACCCACATCGACGCCAACGCCGACACCATCCACGAGGGCGCGACCCAGATCTCGGCGGCCGCAGACGACCTGTCCCGGCGCACCGAGCAGCAGGCCGCCGCCCTGGAGCAAACCGCCGCCGCCCTCGACCAGATCACGGCCACCGTCTCGCGCACGTCCCAACGGGCGCAGGACGTGGGCGCCCGGGCCGGCGCGGCCCAGCGCGATGCGGAGGCCAGCGGCCAACTGGTCGAACGGGCCGTGGCCGCCATGGGCGAGATCCAGAAATCATCCGACGAGATCAGCCAGATCATCGGGGTGATCGACGAAATCGCCTTCCAGACCAATCTGCTGGCCCTCAACGCGGGTGTCGAGGCGGCGCGCGCAGGCGAGTCCGGCCGGGGCTTCGCGGTGGTGGCCACCGAGGTCCGGGCGCTGGCCCAGCGATCCGCCACGGCCGCCAAGGAGATCAACGCCCTGATCTCGACCTCATCGAGCCAGGTGCGTGAGGGCGTGGGCCTCGTCGACCAGACGGGACAGTCGCTCGTCACCATCGTCGGGCAGGTCGGCGCGCTGCACGAGATGGTGGCTGAGATCGTGGCCTCCGCGCAGGAGCAGTCCAGCGCCCTGGCCGAGGTCAATGTGGCCGTCAATCAGATGGACCAGACGACCCAGCAGAACGCCGCCATGGTGGAGCAGTCCACGGCCGCCAGCCACAATCTGCTGCGCGACGCCGCCGAGCTGCATCGGCTGATCCGGCGGTTCCAGGTGTCGGCGAACCGGGCCATGCAGGACGGGGCCGACGCCTCTGTGCTGGCGGCCTGATCCGCGCCGGAGGCGGGTCCGCCCTTCTTTCCCCGCTCGTCCATCCCCCCGCGACATCGGCGGTGATTACGGATATGGGGGGGCGCGATGGAATTGGTTTCGTTTTCGGTGGGTTGCAGGACGGTCGGGCGTGTAGGCGCCCGGGGGGCGCGGACGTGAGCGCGTTCTGGGAGACCAAGTCGCTGCAGGAGATGACCGCCGCCGAGTGGGAGAGCCTGTGCGACGGGTGCGGGCTGTGCTGTCTGGTGCGGTTCGAGGATGAGGACACCGGCGAGGTGATCCCCACGCGGGTGCACTGCAAGCTGTTCGATTCCACGGCCTGCGCCTGTTCGGACTACGCCGGGCGGCAGGCCCAGGTGCCGGACTGTGTGAAGTTGAGCCCCGCCAATATCGGGGGTCTGAATTGGATCCCGAAGTCGTGCGCCTATCGCCGGCTGCATGAGGGGCGGGGGCTGGCGGACTGGCATCCGCTGATCTCGGGCGATCCGGAGAGCGTGCACCGGGCCGGGGTGTCGATCCGGGGCCAGACCATCAACGAAATGACCCTGAACGAGCCCGAGGACGCCCTGGACTTCGAGGCGCCCGAATGGATGGCGGAGCGGGGCCTGCCCGGTAGAAAAAACCGCGCTCGCTAAGAAAGCCTTTGTCTTATGGCGCCAATCTCCCGCGCCAGGGAGGACGGTGTTTGTCGGACGGAGACTCGCACACCAAACAGGCGGAGACCGGCGAGGCGTCGCCGTTCGACCGGCTGACCAGTCTGGCGGCGACCCTGTTCGAGGCGCCCGCCGCGCTGGTGTCGATCACCGACGGGCATCGTCTGCGGTTCCGGTCGCGTCTGGGCATCGACGTGGCGGAGGTGGACCGCGAGACCGCCTTTACGCCCCATGCGGTGGAGCTGGGGCAGGGCGGCGTGCTGGTGGTCGAGGACGCCAGCCTGGATCCCCGGTTCGAGAACAGCCCCCATGTGGCCGGCGATGGCTGTGTGCGGTTCTACGCCGGTGCGGTCATCACCACGCGGGACGGGCGCAACGTTGGCGCGCTGTGCGTGCTGGACGACAAGCCGAGGCCCCGGCCGGATGAGGCGAAGCTGAAGGCGCTGAGGAGCATGGCGCAGCTGGCCGCCGACATGCTGGAGAAGCGCGAGGAAGCCCTGTCGGCGCGCGAGAGCCTGGAGATGCTGGACATGGCCGAGGCCGTGTCAGGGGTCGGCCACTGGCGCGTGGATGCGCTGACCGGCGAACTGAAATGGTCGGAGCAGGTCTATCACGTGCACGGGGTGGACCCGGACAGCTTCGAGCTGACCGTGGCGAACGCCCTGGCCCTCTATCACCCCGATGACCGGGCCGAGGCGGAGGCCAAGGTTCGCGGCAGTCTGGAGACAGGCGAGCCCTACGCCTTCAAGCTGAGGATCGTGCGGCCGGACGGGGAGGTGCGCCTGGTGCAGTCGCAGGCGGTGACCCAGTCGGACGCACAGGGGCGGGTGACCGCCCTGTTCGGCGTCTATCAGGACATCACCGACCGGGAGGAGGCCCTGAACCGGGCCCGCAGGAACGAGAACCGTTACCGCCTGCTGGCCGACAACATCAGCGACGTCATCACCCGGGTGAAGGCGGACGGCAGCAGCAACTACATCTCGCCGGCGGTGGAGCGGGTGATCGGCTGGTCACCGATGGAGATGGCCGGGAAGAAGGCCCAGGACTTCCTGCTGGAGGAAGACCGGCCGATCTTCCTGAACGCCCTGGCCGAGGTGCTGAAGACCGGCGAGCCGCGCCGGGTGCAGTACCGGGCCCAGCACCGGAACGGCGAGATCCGCTGGGCCGAGAACAACATGCAGCGGGTGCAGAACAGCCGGGGCGAGCATGAGGTGGTGTGCTGCATCCGCACCATCGACGACCGCAAGGCCCTGGAGGACGAACTGGTCCAGACGCTGGAGAAGAGTCGTCGGCAGGGCAGCCGCTATCGTCTCCTGGCCGAGAACATGGCGGACGTGATCTGCCGGGTGCGGCCGGACGGGACGTGCCCCTATCTGTCGCCGGCCGGCGAGCAGATCCTGGGCCTGAGCCGCGAGGAGATGATCGGGCGCAAGGCCCAGGACTTCCTGGTCGAGGCGGACCGGCCCAGGCTGTTGCGCGTGCTGGCCGAGGTGCACCGGACCGGCAAGAGCGCGACTCTGGAGTACCGGGTGCAGCCCAAGGGCGGTGAGCCGGTGTGGGTGGAGGGCAGCTTCCGCAAGGTGGCGGAGGACGACCCGGAAGGCGAACTGATCGCGGTGATCCGCGAGATCGGCCCGCGCAAGGTGCTGGAGGCCGAGCTGACGGCGGCGAAGGATCGGGCCGAGGCGGCGGCCAAGGCCAAGAGCGAGTTCCTGGCCAACATGAGCCACGAACTGAGGACGCCCCTGACCAGCGTGGTCGGCTTCGCCGGACTGCTGGGCCAGAGCCGGTCGCTGGGCGACGAGGAGCGGCGCTATGTGGAGCGGATCGCGGCGGGCAGCGAGGCCCTGCTGGCGGTCATCAACGACATTCTGGACTACTCCAAGCTGGAGGCGGGGGCGGTGGAGCTGGACCCGCACAGGTTCGACCCGCTGGCCCTGGCCCAGGCGGGCGTGGAGCTGATGGAGGGCCAGTGCCGGGCCAAGGGCCTGTACCTGAAGCTGGAGACCGACCCGGACCTGCCCCCGGGCCTGATCGGGGATTCGGGGCGGTTGCGGCAGGTTCTGCTGAATTTGTTGTCCAACGCCGTGAAATTCACGACCGAGGGCGGGGTGACGGTGACCGCATCCTGCGAGCCGGGGACGGACGGGCGGGTGTGGCTGTCGCTGTCGGTGAAGGACACCGGCGTGGGGGTGTCCGACGCCCAGGTGGAGCAGCTGTTCGACCGCTTCACCCAGGCGGACGCCTCGACCACGCGGACCTTCGGCGGGACCGGGCTGGGCCTGGCCATCTCGCGCCAGCTGGTGGAGATGATGGGCGGCGAGATCAGCGCCTTCGGGACGCCGGGCGAGGGTTCGACCTTCTGGTTCCAGGTTCCGCTGCCCATGGCGGACGGGGCGGAGGATCAGGCCGAGGGCGAGGCGGTGCGCGCCATCGGCGCGGCGCGCATCCTGATGGCTGACGACGCCCCGGCGAACCGGGAGCTGGTCAGCGTGCTGCTGGGCGGCATGGGGCTGACGGTGGACACGGTGGAGAACGGCGCCGAGGCCGTGGAGGCGGTGCGCCAGGACGCCTATGACCTGGTGCTGATGGACGTGCACATGCCGGTCATGGACGGGCTGGACGCCACGCGGGCCATTCGCGGGCTGGGCGGCGGGATCGGGCGGATTCCGATCATCGCCCTGACCGCCAATGTGGGTCGCGAACAGGTGCAGACCTGTCTGGAAGCCGGGATGAACGGCCACCTCGCCAAGCCCATCGATGTGAACCAGATGGCCCGGACCCTGTCGGACTGGCTGAACGCCGACGAGGCCCGCCTGGCGGTGGGGTAGGGGCCTTTCGTTGCGCCTTGTATCCTCCCCCGTTCTTCACGGGGGAGGGGGACCACGAAGTGGTGGAGGGGGTGACTCCATCCAGCGTGCTTGAAGCTTGCCCCCTCCACCGCCTGACGGCGGTCCCCCTCCCCCGCTTTGCGGGGGAGGATATTGTCTAGAGGCCGACGGCGCGGAGCCTTAGCCAGACCTGATCCCAGATGCGGGCGATGACCTCGTCCCGGTTGCTGAAAACCTCGGCGGCCGGAATCCGCATGACGTCGATTTCCTGTGATGCGAGCCAGGCGGTCCGGCGGATGTCGTGCTCGGGCCGACCGCTGGTCTCGTGGACGAAGCCGTCCACCTCCACCGCCAGGCGCGCCTTCGCGCAATAGAAGTCCAGGATGTAGGGGCCGACCGGGTGTTGGCGCCGAAAGGCCGGGCGGCCCGGCTGGCGCGAACGCAGAGAGGCCCACAGCGCCGTCTCGGGCGGGGTCATGGACCGACGAAGGTCTCGCGCGCGTTTTAGGGTGAGGACCGGCGCTCGCATGGCGCCGTTATCGCGCGGTTCCGCCCCCTCCACCATCCTTCGGATGGTCCCCCTCCCCGCGAGCGGGGGAGGAGCAGATGCGGGCGGAAACCGCAGTTTGATCCCGCATTTTTCGGAGCCAATGCCAAGGCGCACAAGGGTCGGGCGGTTAATTTCGTCCGTTTTTCCGACCGTGGACGCTGGTCCCGTACTCTTGGGGCATGACGGGAAAAACCGAAGAGAGCGGGACGGGCGATGTGACGGCGTGGTGCCTGGACGAACTGGAAGCGATGCTGGCCGAACAGGTCCGGCTGCTGAAAAGCCAGAAGCCGAAAACCGACGAAGAGCGGCCCCCCTACGTCCGCAGGCTGAAGGACCTGATCGTGGCGGCGCGGATGCTGGCCGTGGCCAAGGCGTCCATGGCGCGGGCCGTTCAGGCCGTGAGGCGGGCCGCGAGCGCCGGGGACGATCAGGCCGTGAGCCGCGCCGTTCGCGCGGGCCTTAAACAGGAGGGGGACGAGTTCCGGGCGAATGACCACGATCTCGAACGGCGTCAGGCCGCCATTAACGCTCGCTTCGCTGCGATGGCTCCAGGGCCTCACTGCGGCGGAGCGGGACGCCCTGGGAGCGGAGGTGACGAGCGCCCTGGAGCAGTCCTGGCTGTTGCGGGCACGTGAGGACCAGAAGGGCCCGCACGAGGCGCAGGCCCTGTGGCTGATGCTGGGCGGGCGGGGGTCGGGCAAGACCTTCGCCGGGGCCGGATGGGTGCTGGACCGGGCCTGGGAAGGCAAGCGCATCGCCCTGATCGGACCCAGCCTGCACGATGTGCGCGAGGTGATGATCGAGGGGCCGTCGGGGGTGATGCAGCTGGCGCCACCCGACGACCGGCCCCGGTGGGAGGGGGCGCGGCGGCGGCTGGTCTGGCAGGGCGGCGCGATCGCCTACGCCCTGTCGGCGGAGGACCCCGAGAGCCTGCGCGGGCCGCAGTTTCATGCAGCCTGGGCCGATGAGCTGTGCGCCTGGCGCGAGCCGCAGAGGGTGCTCGACACCCTTCGGTTCGGGCTGAGGCTGGGGCGGCGGCCACGCCTGACGGTGACCACGACGCCCCGGCCGATCCCGGCCCTGAGGCGCTTGATGACGGCGCCCGGCACGACGGTGACGCGCATGGCCACGGCGGACAATGCGGCCAATCTGTCGCCCGGATTTCTGGAGCATCTGACGTCGCTCTATGGCGGCACGCGGCTGGCGGCGCAGGAGCTGGAAGGCCTGGTGACGGAGGGCGACGGCGCCCTGTTCCGGGCCGGGGACCTGAGCCGGGCGCGCGTGGCGTTCACGGGCGAGATCCCGGAGCGGTTCGAACGGGTGGTGGTGGCGGTGGATCCGCCGATCAGTGCGGGCGGGGACGCCTGCGGGATCGTGGCGGCCGGACGGCTGGACGGGCGGGCCTGGGTGCTGGCGGACCGGTCGGTGCGGGGGCTGACCCCCGGCGGCTGGGCGGCGCGGGTGGCGGAGACGGCGCGGGCCTTCAGGGCCGACCGGGTGCTGGCCGAGGGCAACCAGGGCGGGGAGATGGTGTCGGCCGTGCTGAGGCAGGCCGGGTGTCCGGTGCGGGTGGATCTGGTCCACGCCAGCCGGGCCAAGCGGGCGCGGGCCGAGCCGGTGGCCATGCTCTACGAACAGGGCCGGGTGATCCACTGCGGCGCCTTCACCGAGCTGGAGGAGGAGCTGATGGCGCTGGGGTCCGAAGAGGGGCCGAAGCGCTCGCCGGACCGGGCCGATGCGCTGGTGTGGGCGGTGACGGATCTGATGCTGGCCAAGCGCGGCGAAGGGCCGAGGATCAGGGCGCTGTAGCGATCACCAGATGACCGGGACGTCCCCGGCGTGGCGACGCAGCACGGCGTCGGCGCTGATGAGCGGGACGTCGAGGTCGCGGGCCTGGGCCAGCAGGATGCGGTCCCACGGGTCGCCGTGGGCGATGGGGAGGTTGGCGGCAATCCACGCCTGCCGCGGCGTGATGTCGGTCAGCGTATAGCCCAGACCAGGCAGAACGGACGTCAGATCTGTGGGCAGGAAATGCAGGTCGGCGGCGGTGGCCCGACGCTGTCCGCCGACCCGGCGCTTGGCATCGATCTCATAGATGCTGACGGCGCTGACCAGGGACTGTTCCGCCTCATCAATCAAGGCATGCGCGGCGGCCGAAAGGCGACGCTCGAACAGGCTCCATACCAGGACGTGGGTGTCGATCAGAACCCTATTCACTCGGGAAGATGTCCTTGTCCGGGTCGAATTCCGGATCGGGCTCGAGGAACAGGTCCAGGAACTCTTCGGAAACCGGCCCGTGGTGGGCGAAGGCGCCGATGCGGAAATGCCGGGGCCGTTCGGAGACGCCCGTGGGCACGAGCCGGATAGCCGGCTTTCCGGCGCGGGCCAAGACGATGTCCTCGCCAGCCTCTGCGCGGGCGACCAGCTCGGAAAGGCGAGCCTTGGCCTCGGCGATGTTCACCTGCGTGGTCATGCCGGGAGAATAGCACGGGATGGGGGTTGGCCAACTGGAAATCTAAGTTGGACCAAGTGAGCAAAGCCCCCTCACCCTGGTCGCCAGGAGCGGCCTGCTGCGCAGTCCGCTGCGACTCAGGCCTATCCCACAAGGGGAAAGGCGAAAGGAGAATGATGTTTGAATTTCTGAAACGGCGGGCGCCGGAGGTGAAGGACTCGGCGGTGGGGCGGGTGATCGCCTGGACGCAGCAGGGACGGGCGGTGTGGACGCCGCGGGACTATGAGAGCCTGACGCGAGAGGGGTTCGGCAAGAACCCGGTGGCCTATCGCTGCGTGCGGATGATCGCCGAGGCGGCGGCGTCGGTGCCGCTGGCGGTGTTTCAGGGCGGCGAGCGGGCGGGGGCGGATCACCCGCTGGCGCGCGTGCTGGCGCGGCCCAATCCGGAGCAGGGGCGGGCCGAGTTGTTCGAGGCGCTTTATGCGAACCTGCAGACGGCCGGCAACGCCTATCTGGAGGCGGCGGGCGAGGGGCTGGAGGAGGTGTACGGCCTGCGCCCGGACCGGGTGAAAGTGGTTCCGGGGCCGAGCGGATGGCCGGCGGCCTATGACTACACCGTGGCGGGGCGGACCGTGCGGCTGGGCCGGGCGGCGGACGGGTTCTCGCCGGTGCTGCACCTGAAGCTGCATAATCCGGTGGACGACTGGTACGGGTTTTCGCCGCTGGAGGCGGCGGCCTCCGCCATCGACGTGCACAACGCCTCGGGCGCCTGGAACAAGGCGCTGCTGGACAACGGGGCGCGGCCGTCGGGCGCGCTGGTCTACGGCGCGAAGGACGGCGAGCGGCTGACCAGCGAACAGTTCGAGACGCTGAGGGCGGAGCTGGGCGACCGGCACCAGGGTGCGATGAACGCCGGGCGGCCGCTGCTGCTGGAAGGCGGGCTGGAGTGGAAGCCCATGGCCTGGACGCCGGCGGACATGGACTTCATCGCCGGGAAACATGCGGCGGCGCGGGAGATCGCCCTGGCGTTCGGCGTGCCGCCGCAGCTGCTGGGGATCCCCGGGGACGCCACCTATTCCAACTATCGCGAGGCCAACGCGGCGTTCTGGCGCGGGACGGTGGTTCCGCTGGTGACCAAGACGGCGGGGGCCATGACGGCCTGGCTGGCCCCCCGGTTCGCGGACTGCCGCATCGAGGCGGATCTGGACCATGTGCCCGCGCTGCAGCCGGAGCGCGACGCCCTGTGGGCGCGTCTGGAGGCGGCCAGCTTTCTGAGCGAGGCGGAGCGGCGGGAGATGGCTGGGGTAGGTTCGAGGGTCTAGGGGTTAGGGGCCAGGGAGGGGGGCGGCTTCGTTCCCTAGAACCTGGTCCCTAGCACCCAGAACCTCGTCTGGAGGACGAGATGAGCGAACGAAAAATCCCCTGGGCGGTGATCGTGGCGGTGGCGGTGCAGACGGCGGCGGCGCTGATCTGGGCCGGGGGCGCGGCGGCGCGGATCGAGACGCTGGAGAGCCGGGTGGCGGAACAGCGGCTGGTGGCCGAGCGGTTGGCGCGGCTGGAGGAGCAGGCTGTGGCGACGCGGGCGACGCTGGAGCGGATCGAGGCGAAGGTGAGTGGCGAGTGATCAGTGGCGAGTGGCGAGGGGTTCGGAGAGAGGGACGGGCATGACCATTCAAGACATGACGTCGGCGGCGTCCCGGGCGGGCTCGTCACTCGCCACTGATCACTCGCCACTCCTCATCCAGGGCTACGCCTCGTTGTGGGGCGTGGCGGACCTGAACGGGGATGTGGTGGCGCGCGGGGCGTTCGCCGAGAGCCTCGCGCGTAGCGGGGCGGCGGGGGTGAAGATGCTGCACCAGCACGAGGCGCGGGCGCTGGTGGGGGTGTGGGACGAACTGCTTGAAGACGCGCGCGGGCTGTTCGTGGCCGGGCGCATCCTGGACTGGTCGCCCGAGGCGCGCTTCGCCGGGGCCCTGGCCCGGGCCGGGGCGCTGGATGGGCTGTCCATCGGGTTTCGGGCGGTGCGGGCTAGGAAGGACGGGCGGCTGCGGGTGCTCAGCGAAGTGGACCTGTGGGAGGTGTCGCTGGTGACGTTCCCGATGCTGCCGGGGGCGCGGTTTGGCTGTAGAACCGGCTGGGACCCCGAGGCATTGGAGAGACCATGACCATGACCAGGATCACGAGAAGCGGCGACTGCCGGAATTCGCCCAAGAACGCCTTCATGCAGGAGGTGGCGATCGGGCTTCTGACGGGTGCGGAAACGCTCGAAGCGAGCCTGGCCGAGACGGTGGTTCTGCGCCGCAACGGCCACGCGGACGTTACGGGTGCGGAGGCCGTCCGGACCTTGGCGGCGGACATGTTCCGCGATCACCATGACGTCCTGATCGTCCATCACGCCATCAGCCACGGCAAGGTGGGCGCGGCCAATTGCGTGGCTGTGAAGGGTGACGCGCGCACCGCCTTCGCGGTGGTGGTCGAGTTCGCCACGGCCAAGGCGGACCGTGTCGCCGTCATCGATCTTTACGGGGTCTAGACGCCGCCGGGGTGACCGCGCGTCTCAGGTTCCCTGATCTTCCTCGGGCGGCAGGGTGGTGGGCTCGGCCACGCCGGTTTCGCCGGCGTCGGGCGCCACGCCGTCCGCGTCGGCGACCGGGGCGCTGGTGTCCGGCATCATCTCGGCGACGTCCCGGCCGGCCGGGACAGGCTCTTCATTGCAGGCGGCGATCGCAAGGGCCGCGCCGGCGGCCAGGGCGATGGAAGCGAAACGAACGCGATTGGTCATGCTGATCCTCCGGTTACGGGAATTGAACCGGTGGGCGGGGGATGGGTTCCGGCTCAGGCCGCTCTATCTGTCTGAGCGTCCGGGCGGCCCACTGGCGCAGTTGGAGGGCCGCGAAGACCCCGCCGAGGACGGGAATGGCCGACCAGAGGGTCACGCCGGTGACGGCGAAGGCGGCGTTCCATGTGGTCTCGGCGAAGGCCGGCGCGAAGGTCGCGGTCGCCAGGATCGCGAACGCCAGAAGCACGAAGGGGAGGAAGGCATCGCTGATCCGGTCTTCGCCGCGTGCTCCGAGCGGGCGCCCGATCAGGCGCATGAGCCGGTCGACGACGGTTCCGCGCCAGAGGGGGTAGTCCTCAACACCGGGCGGCTCGAGGAAATCCACTTCGTCGACGGATTCGACCCAGCCGTGGAGACGGTGAAGGGGGCTGTCGGACAGCCGACGCCGGGCGCGGATGCGCCGCAGGACGAACCGGAGCAGCCACAGGCCGACCAGGGCCGCGACAAGGACGATGACGGCCACCGGGACCCAGGAATCCAGGTCGGCCCGGGGGTGAATGGCGGGCAGGAAGAAGAACGGCCAGACGCCGATGGCTATTGTGATCAACAGGCGGGTCAGGGCGAAGGCGTGGGGGTAGGATCGGGCGTCAGCCATCGGCGTGGGCCTTCGTGAGGCGAAGCAGCAGCCAGCGCAGCACGGTGAGGCCGATTACGGCGGGCACGAAGATGGCGAAGGCGGTATCGACGCCGAGGCCCGCCAGGCCCGGAATTCGCTCATTCAGGCCGAGGAAAAAGACGACGATGAAACCGACCACGGCGAAATCGAGGGCCATGAACAGGATGTTCAGCGGGAAGGGCAGGCGGGCGCTCTGAAGGCCTCCGGCCCGCTCAGGCGAATGGCGCTGTCCCCCCTTGAGGGCGAAGAGATCCTGCAGGTTGACCGGCGGCGGATCGGAGGTCGGCAAGGGGCCGGCGGGCTGCTGGATGGGATGCAGCGGGTTCGGCGTCGGCACGACGGGCGCAGGGGACGTGACCGCGACGGACTCCCCCTCCGGCGTGATGCGGAACAGGCCGCCGAAGGGGGCGGTGGCGAAGTCGATGGCGGAGGCGTCCTGACCGTAGGTCTCGGTTTCGAGCGCGGTCAGACGGCCATGCTCGATGACGGCGCGGAAGCCGACGGGATCGGCGAGGCCGGCGATGTCGGCGTGGATGGTGCCGAGCCGGGCGTGGCCGGAGTCTATGGGCGCGGTGCGGGCGGGATCGACCTGGATGTGGGTGATGAAGCCCGCGCGGGTCTGGATGCGGTCCACCACGCGGGCGTCGGCGATCTGGCCCAGCAGCTCGGGCGCCTGCTCGACCGTCTCGTCGGCGATGGCGTCGAGGACGGCCAGTTCGAGGTCGGTGAAGTTAGGCATGGGCAGCTTGTGAGGTTGCAGGAAAGGCGCGAAGCGCTCACTCCGGACTCGTTTCCGTAGCAGCTTGTCGGCGGTTTCGGGTGCGCTCGTAGCCGAGCCGAACGATGGCGTTGACGAGCGCCAGGACCAAGGTCGCCAACAGCAGCCTTTCGGCGCCGACGGCGGCTCCCCAGGAGCCGATGACCGGAACGCTGGCCGCGAAACCGAACCATGTGCTCAGCCAGAGCAATCCGACCACAACCGTGACGAAGGCCATTGTGCGCAGGACCCAAAGGAAAGGGCCTGGCAGAGGCGGAGGCTCCGGGTCGCCGGGCTTTTGCTTTCCGAAAAGCAGATCGAGAAAGCGATCCCAAGGGGCGTCGGCTTTCATCTGAAGGCGCCTTCACGCGCGGCGCCGGAGCGGCGGAAGACTGAGTTTCGAAAATCCGACACGGGCGCCCCCAAAGCGTCTGAACGGACCGGCGGCGAGCCGGGTGACGAGGGTGCGGCTTGTCCCGCCCGTTTTCAACTGGAGACATGATGAAAGAGACCAAACAGGCCGCCGCCTCGCCCGAGGCGCGGGCGGCGATGCATGAGCTGATGGCGGCGTTCGAGGCGTTCAAGGCGGGTGCTTAACCCTTCTCAGTCCATCCCGCCCCTTTGCGCTTGCGCCCGCATGGCTTAACTGACGGCTTTGGCTTTATGGAGCAGGGTCGGACGTGGCGGGTGATCCCTACAAGGAACTGGGCGTGGCGCGGGGCGCCAGTCAGGACGATATCCGCAAGGCGTTCCGGAAGCTGGCCAAGGAATTCCATCCGGACAAGAACCCCGGCGACACGGCGGCCGAGGATCGGTTCAAGCGCATCACCGCCGCCTTCGACATTCTGGGCGACGAGGAGAAGCGCAAGAAATTTGACCGGGGCGAGATCGACGCGGACGGGCGCGAGCAGTTTCGCGGCTTCGGCGGCGGCGGCGGCGCGCGTCCGGGCGGCGGCTTCGGGCAGGGGGGCTTTGGTCAGGGGCCGGGCGCGGGCGGCGCCAGGGCCGGGTTCGAGGGCATCGATCTGGACGAACTGTTCGGCATGTTCGGCGGCGGCGCGGGCGCACGGCCGGGCGGCGGCCGCGGCGCGGCGCGCGGGCAGGACCTGAAGGCGACGCTGGACATCAGTCTTGAAGACGCGATCACCGGGGCGACCCGGCGCATCCAGTTCTCGGACGGGCGCACCCTGGACGTGACCATTCCCAAGGGCGCCGGCGACGGCCAGACCATCCGCCTGCGCGGACAGGGCATGCCGGGGCGTGGCGGCGAGGCCGGCGACGCCCTGATCGAGCTGAAGGTCCAGCCACACCCCCTTTATCGCCGCGAAGGCGCGGACCTGCACATGGACCTGCCGGTGTCGGTGCCCGACGCCGTGCTGGGCGGCAAGGTGACGGTGAAGACGCCGGACGGGGCGGTCAGCATGACCATTCCCAAGGCGTCCAACTCGGGCCAGGTGCTGCGGCTGAAGGGCAAGGGCGCGTTCGCGGGCGGCAAGCGCGGCGACCTGCTGGCGAAGCTGATGGTGACCTTGCCGGAGTATCAGGACCACAATCTGGTGAAATTCGCCGAGAAATGGCGGGCGGACCGGCCCTATGCGCCGGGCAAGGCATGATGACGGCGGGATCGAAGCCTTCCGTGAAGCCGGCGCGGCCGTGGTTCTCCGCCGGGCCGACCGCCAAGCGGCCGGGCTGGTCGCTGGCGGGCCTGCCCACCGATCTGCTGGGCCGGGGCATCCGGGCGCCCGAGGTGGTGGAGCGGTTCGCCTATGCCCTGCGGTTGACGCGCGAGGTGCTGCAGGTCCCGGATGACTATGTGGCCTGTTACCTGCCGGCGTCGGATACGGGGGCGGTGGAGGCGGCGCTGTGGGCCATGCTAGGGCAGCGGCCGGTGCAGGTGGTGGCCTTTGAGAATTTCGGCCTGACGTGGGCCGCGGACGTGCGCGACCACCTGAAGCTGGACCCGGAGGTCATCGAGGCGCCGTGGGGCGAGCTGCCGGACCTGTCGCGGGTCGATCCGGCGAAGGATGTGGTGTTTCCGTGGAACGGGACCACCTCGGGCGTGCGGGTTCCCAATGCCGACTTCATCAGCAATGAGCGCGAGGGGCTGAGCATCTGCGACGCCACCTCGGCGGCGTTCGCCATGCCGCTGGACTGGCCGAAGCTGGATGTGACGACCTTCTCGTTCCAGAAGGCGCTGGGCGGCGAGGCCGGGATCGGGGTGGCGGTGCTGTCGCCGCGGGCCGTGGCGCGGCTGGACACTTACCGGGCGCCCTGGCCCATCCCCAAGGTGCTGAGGCTGCAGGACGGCAAGGGGTTCGACCGGGCGCTGGCGACCGGGACCATGATCAACACCTTCTCGGTGATGACCATCGAGGACTGGATCGACGCCCTGGAGTGGGCGCAGGGCATCGGCGGGCTGGAGACGCTGATCGCACGGACGGACGCGAATTTCGCGGCGCTGAGCGACTGGGTGGAGCGGACCGACTGGATCGACTTCCTGGCCGTGCGGCCGGAAATCCGGTCGACGACGTCTGTGTGTCTGAAGTTCACGGACCCGCGGGTGACGGGCCTGCCGGCGGAGGACCAGCGCGCCTTCGTGAAGCGGTTCAAGGACCTGCTGGAAGACGAGGGCGCGGTGTTCGACATGGAGCCGCACCGCAATGCGCCGCCGGGGCTGAGGCTGTGGTGCGGGTGCACGGTGGAGAGGGCTGACGTGGAAGCCGCGACGCCGTGGCTGGATTGGGCGTTCGGGGAAGCGCTGCGCTGAGCCTGCGTCGAGGGTTCGGCTGCCTGCCACGAAATGGGCAGGAGAGGGGGACACGGAGCGATTCCCCCGGTATAGCGTGCTCCCGCAATTCCAGCGGAGTGTAATGTCTTGGCGAACGTCGCGGTGGTCGGCGCCCAGTGGGGTGACGAGGGCAAGGGCAAGATCGTCGACTGGCTGTCGAACCGGGCCGATGTGGTGGTGCGGTTCCAGGGCGGTCACAACGCCGGCCATACGCTGGTGGTGGGCGACAAGGTCTACAAGCTGAGCCTGCTGCCCTCGGGCGTGGTGCAGCAGAAGCCGTCGGTGATCGGCAACGGCGTGGTGGTGGACCCCTGGGCCCTGCTGGACGAGATCGGCCGCATCGAGGCGCAGGGGGTGTCGATCACCCCGGAGATCCTGAGCCTGGCGGACAACGCCTGCCTGATCCTGCCGCTGCACAAGGACCTGGACCAGGCGCGCGAGGCGCAGGCGGGCAAGACCAAGATCGGCACCACCGGGCGGGGCATCGGCCCGGCCTATGAGGACAAGGCCGGGCGGCGCGCGATCCGCGTGGGGGACCTGTCGGACCCCGAGGCGCTGGACGCCAAGATCGAGCGTTTGCTGGCCCACCATAACGCCCTGAGGAAAGGGCTGGACCTGCCGGAAGTGGACGTGGCCGGGCTGAAGGCCGCCCTGCTGGAGGTGGCGCCCAAGGTGCTGATCTATGCGGGGCAGCCGGTGTGGCGGACGCTGGATCGGTTCTACCGCGAGGGCAAACGCATCCTGTTCGAGGGCGCCCAGGGCACCCTGCTGGACGTGGATCACGGCACCTATCCCTATGTGACCTCGTCGAACACGGTGGCGGGACAGGCGGCGGCGGGCTCGGGCCTGGGGCCGCGTTCGGTGGGCTATGTGCTGGGCATCGTGAAGGCCTACACCACCCGGGTGGGCGAGGGGCCGTTCCCGACCGAGCTGTTCGACCCGGTGGGCGAGCGCATCGCCGACCGGGGCCGTGAGTTCGGCACGGTGACGGGCCGGGCGCGGCGCTGCGGCTGGTTCGACGCGGTGCTGGTGCGGCAGTCCATCGCCGTGAACGGCATCCACGGCATCGCCCTCACCAAATTGGATGTTCTGGACGGATTTGATGAGCTGAAGATCTGCACCGGCTACCGGATCGGCGACCGGGAGCTGGATTACCTGCCGGCCGGCATGAAGGATCAGGCGGGCGTGCAGCCGGTCTACGAGACGCTGGAAGGCTGGAGCGAGAGCACCCAGGGCGCCCGGTCGTGGAAGGACCTGCCCGCCGCGGCGATCAAATATGTGCGCCGGATCGAAGAGCTGATCGAGGCGCCGGTGGCCCTGCTGTCCACCAGCCCCGAGCGGGACGACACGATTTTGATGCGGGACCCGTTCGAGGGTTAGGTTCCAGGCGCCAGGCGCCAGGTGCTAGGCGCTAGGTTTTAGGGGCGAGCTTGCTGCGGAGGGCGGTGAGCATTCGGCCAACTTCCTCAGCGCTGTTCAGCACGGCTTCGCACTTGTCACGAGGCGCGAGGTCCAGGTTGCGGGCCAGGAGCAAGAAGGTCTCCAACTCGGCCAGCGAGCCTTTCGCGATACTGATGAAGTGAGCGTAGTCCTTACGCGTGCCGCGTCCGTGACCTTCGGCGATGTTGGCCGGGACGGATGTCGCAGCGCGGATCAATTGGGCGGTGATCCGATACTCTTCCTGTTTCGGCAGCAGACGTGTCAGACGATAGACGTCGGCCGCCAACTCCATGCCCTTTTGCCAGACGATGAGGTCGCGATAGGATCGCACCTGCATGATGCCGTCCTCCCTAAGCCCTGGCCCCTGGAACCTAACACCTCGCTTCAGCGTCAAGGCGATCTTTACCCAAAGTGGGTAACCAAGATCGTTCGCCGGAGTCGCCCGTGTTCACCACTGACGCAAAAAGCCTGGCCAGGATGGCCCCCACGCTGAAACGTGTGCTGATCGTCGATCCCAATGCGACGGCGGCGAAGCTGCTGGTCGAGAGTCTGAAGGGGCTGGGCGTGGGCGTGGTGGTGCACCGGGGCGAGGGCCGGGCGGCCCTGGATGTGTGCCGCGAATTCGAGCCCACCCTGATCTTCACCGAGTACAAGGGCCCGAATCTGGACGGGGAGGCCTTCGCCAAGGCGGTGCGGCGCTCCAATCTGGTCTGCCGCAAGGTTCCGATCATCATGATCACGGCCGAGGCCACGGCCGCCAGCATTCTGGGCGCGCGGGACTCCGGCGTGCACGAGTTCCTGAGAAAGCCCTTCACCTCCGGCGACCTGACCAAGCGGGTCGAGGTGGTGTCCCTGAAGCCGCGCAACTGGATCGAGGCGGTGGGCTATGTGGGCCCCGACCGTCGGCGCTTCAACTCGGGCGAATATTCCGGGCCGAGAAAGCGCAAGGCGGACGCGCCGAAGGGCGCCGGAGCCGAGGCGGCGGCCAAGGACCAGGCCATGCGGATTCTGGCGTCGGCCCACAAACAGTTCGACAGCGACCCCATGCAGGCCCTGCGCGCCATCCGCGAACAGGCCTCGATCCTGAAGGCCATCGCCATGAAGGCGTCGGATACGCCGCTGGTGATCGCGACATCGGGCCTGGAGCGGGCGCTGGCGGCGAGCCAGCCGACCCGGGAGCTCCTGGCCGAGCCGGTTCAGGCGGTGGTCGCCCTGGCGGCGCCCGAGACGCGCGCCGAACTGGCCGCCTGACCTGGACGCCGTGACGCGCCCGCAGGCGCTGTCCGTGCGGCCGTAGCGGCCTTTCGCTCCAGCATCATCCCGGAAATGGAAAACCCCCCGCCGGGTTTCGGCGAGGGGTTTATGGTGGAGCTAAGCGGAGTCGAACCGCTGACCTCTTGAATGCCATTCAAGCGCTCTACCAACTGAGCTATAGCCCCGAAACTTTCGGGTCGGTCCTCGCCGCCGCCATCGGGATGGGGTCGGTGAAGGCGGCGGAACCTATGTCAGGCCGATAGGGCGATCAAGCCCTTCAGCCGCCTATTTTTTCATCCCGATTCAGTCGTCGTCCTTCTTGGCGCTTTTCGTGATTTCCTCGTCGATGGAATCGTCGTCCTCGTCCTCGATGAAGGGCACGGAATCATCGTCGTCGTCGGAGATGTCGTCATCGTCGTCGCCGTCACTGACCTTGAGGCCGGCGTCGTCGCTGGTGTCGTCGTCATCGTCGTCCGGCGTCAGGATGGGCTCGTCGCCGCCCTGGTCGATCTCGGGGGCGGTGACTTCCTCCTCCTCGTCCTCATCGGCGTCGGCGGGCTTGGCCTTGACCTGATCCTCTTCGGTCTCGTCGGCGAAGGGCGCACGGCCCTTGCCGCGTCGAGCCTTGACGGCTTCCTCCGGGTCGAACTCGGTGTCGCATTTGGGACAGTGGGCCGGGCGGCGGTTCAGGTCGTAGAACTTCGCCTGGCAGTTCGGGCAGAGTTGCTTCGCGCCCAGTTCGGGATTGGCCAAGGTTCGAGCCTTACGGTTGGTCGATTTGAATTCGGGCGGCTCCCTTGCCACCACCGGAGGCCGCTGTCAAAAGCGGATTCCGCGCCAGGCGCATCTGATTGCAATTCGACCCACGGAATCGCGGGTGACATTCTCTGAAATTCTGACCGCGCGCCGCTCGCGCGCGCTGACCGGCGCCGTGCGTGCGCCGGGCGACAAGTCCATGTCCCACAGGGCCCTGATGCTGGGCGGCCTGGCGATGGGCGACACCACCATCGAGGGCCTGCTGGAAGGCGACGACATCCTGGCCACTGCCCGGGCGGTCGAAGCGTTCGGCGCACTTGTGCAGCGAACCGGCGACGGCGCCTGGCGGGTCGAAGGGCGGGGCGGCTACCAGACGCCGTCCGGCGTCATCGACTGCGGCAACGCCGGAACCGGGGTGCGCCTGTTGATGGGCGTGGCGGCCGGGTTCGATCTGTCCGTCACCTTCGATGGCGACGCCTCGCTGAGAAAGCGGCCCATGAAGCGGGTCACCGGCCCGCTGTCGGACATGGGCGCTCGTTTTGACTGGGGCGGGGCGGAGGACCGGCTGCCCCTGACGCTGCACGGCGGCGGTCTGAAGGGCATGGTCTATCGCCAGACCGTGGCCTCGGCCCAGGTGAAGTCGGCCATCCTGCTGGCGGGGCTGAATGCGGCGGGTGAGACGGCGGTGATCGAGCCGGAGCCCAGCCGCGACCACACCGAGCGCATGCTGCGGGCCTTTGGAGCGGTGGTTTACGTGTCCGAGACCGGGGAGGGGCGCGTGGCGCGACTGCAGGGTGGGCAGCGACTGACGGGGACCCATGTGGCGGTGCCGGGCGATCCGTCCTCGGCCGCCTTTCCGCTGGCGGCGGGGCTGATCGTTCCGGGCTCGGTGGTGACGGTCGAGGGGGTGATGCTGAATCCCCTGCGCACCGGCCTGTTCCAGACCTGGATCGAGATGGGCGCGGATCTGACCATCGCCAACCGGCGCATGGCGGGCGGCGAGGAGGTCGGCGACGTCACCGCGCGGCATTCGGCTTTGAAGGGGATCACGGTCCCGACCGAGCGGGCGGCCTCCATGATCGACGAATATCCGATCCTGTCGGCCACGGCGGCCTATGCGGAAGGCGCGACCGTGATGCGTGGCATCGGCGAGATGCGGGTCAAGGAAAGCGACCGGATTTCGCTCATGGCCGCCGGATTGGCCGCGTGCGGGGTCAAGGTTGAGGAAGAGCCGGAGGGCTTCATCGTCACCGGCAGTCCGTGCGTGCAGGGCGGCGCCACCGTGCGCACGGCCCACGACCACCGCATCGCCATGAGCCATCTGGTGCTGGGGCTGAACAGCGAAGAGCCGGTCGCGGTGGATGATCCCGGCATGATCGCCACCAGCTTTCCGGGGTTCGTGGAGTTGATGCAGGGACTGGGGGCCTCTATCGAGCCCCGATGACCCCCTCCCTCATCATCGCCGTCGACGGCCCGGCCGCCTCGGGCAAGGGCTCCATCGCCTCGCGCCTGGCGGCCCATTACGGCCTGCCGCACCTGGATACAGGGCTGCTATACCGCGCCACCGGGCTGAAGGTCCTGGCGGCGGGGGATGATCTGGGCGACGCCGAGGCCGCGACGCGGGCGGCCGGGAGCGTCACGCCGGGCGACCTGATCGACGAAGCGGCCCTGACCAGCCGGGGGGCGGGCGAGGCGGCCAGCCGCGTGGCGTCCCACCCCGGGGTGCGTGCGGCGCTGCTGAAGCTGCAGCAGGATTTCGCCAGGCAGGCGGGCGGGGCGGTTCTGGACGGACGCGACATTGGCACGGTGATCGCGCCGGACGCGCCGGTGAAGCTGTTCGTGACGGCCAGACCCGAGACGCGGGCGCACCGCCGCTGGCTGCAGCTGACGGGGCGGGGCGAGGCCATCGCCTTCGACGACATGCTGGCCGACATCATCCGGCGGGACGAGCGCGACGCCGGACGCGGCGCGGCCCCCATGGTCATGGCCGACGACGCGGTCTTGCTGGACACCACCGAAATGGATATAGAGGCCGCCTTCGATGCGGCCCGCCGCGTCGTCGAGGCGGCGCGCGTCCGGCACGGGTTCTAGAACCCCGCGGACAAATCCAACGCACCGGTCCCTCGACGAGCCGCGGGCGTTCAGGCCGGTTTTTCATGCCGCCCGCATCGCCACTGCCTGACATCTCCTTTCAACCGCCGCGCGGATTCCGTTCGCGCGCCAAACTCTTTTTCAGAAACAACACCAACCTCATGACCGACACACTCACCCCCACCCGCGACGATTTCGCCGCCCTTCTGGACGAACAGCTTTCCGGCCGTGATCTCGGCGAAGGCCAGGTCGTCCATGGCCGCGTCGTCGGCATCGAAAAGGACATCGTCATCGTCGATGTCGGCCTGAAGACCGAAGGCCGCATCGCCATGCGCGAGTTCGGCCAGGGCGACGGCGCCGACCTGCCCAAGGTGGGCGACAACGTCGAGGTCTATCTGGAGCGCGTCGAGAACGCGCTGGGCGAAGCGGTCATCAGCCGCGACAAGGCCCGCCGCGAGGAAGCCTGGACCCGTCTGGAAGGCGTGTTCGCCGATGAGCAGCCGGTCATGGGCGCCATCGTCGGCCGCGTGAAGGGCGGCTTCACCGTCGATCTGGGCGGCGCCTCGGCGTTCCTGCCCGGTTCGCAGGTGGACATCCGTCCCGTGCGCGACGTCGGCCCGCTGATGGGCAAGGAGCAGCCCTTCGCGATCCTGAAGATGGACCGTCCGCGCGGCAACATCGTCGTCTCGCGTCGCGCCATCCTGGAAGAAGCCCGCGCCGAGCAGCGCACCGAGCTGGTCGGCCAGCTGGCCGAGGGCGAAGTCCGCGACGGCGTGGTCAAGAACATCACCGACTACGGCGCGTTCGTGGATCTGGGCGGCATCGACGGCCTGCTGCACGTCACCGACATGAGCTGGAAGCGCGTGTCCCACCCGTCGCAGGTCCTGGCCGTGGGCGACACGGTCAAGGTGCAGATCATCAAGATCAACCCGGACACCCAGCGCATCAGCCTCGGCATGAAGCAGCTGCAGGCCGACCCGTGGGAAGGCGTCGAGGCCAAGTACCCGGCCGGCGCCAAGATGACGGGCCGCATCACCAACATCACCGACTACGGAGCCTTCGTGGAGCTGGAGGCCGGCGTCGAGGGCCTGGTGCACGTCTCGGAAATGTCCTGGACCAAGAAGAACGTCCATCCGGGCAAGATCGTCTCCACCTCGCAGGAAGTGGATGTGGTCGTCCTGGACGTGGACAGCGCCAAGCGCCGCATCTCGCTGGGCCTGAAGCAGGCCCAGAACAACCCGTGGGAAGCCTTCGTCGAAGCCCACCCGATCGGCTCGACCGTCGAGGGCGAAGTCAAGAACGCCACCGAGTTCGGCCTGTTCGTGGGCCTGGACAACGACATCGACGGCATGGTGCACCTGTCCGATCTGGACTGGAACGTCTCCGGCGAGGAAGCCATCCAGCGCTACCACAAGGGCGAGACCATCAAGGCCAAGGTGCTGGACGTGGACATCGAGAAGGAGCGCGTCTCCCTGGGCGTCAAGCAACTGGGCGGCGACCCCATGGAAGGCGACACCTACCGCAAGGGTCAGCAGATCACCGTCACCGTGACGGCGATCGAGAGCGGCGGCATCGAGGTCAAGTTCGGCGAGGATGACACCCCGGTTTCGGCCTTCATCCGGAAGTCCGACCTGTCGCGCGACCGCGCCGAGCAGCGCCCCGAGCGCTACGCCGTGGGTGACCGCGCCGACGCCATGATCACCTCCGTGGACAAGGCCACCCGCCGCGTCTCGGTGTCGATCAAGGCGCTGGAGATGAAGGACGAGAAGGAAGCCATCGATCAGTTCGGGTCCTCGGACTCCGGCGCGTCGCTGGGTGACATCCTGGGCGCGGCCCTGCGCGAGAAGGCCGGCTCCAAGGAGTAGGCCTTCGCCCCATCGAAGACGGATCAGGCGGCCGGGGCGACCCGGCCGCCTTTTTCACATCCATTGAAGATTAAGGACGAATTCGCGTCTGAATCGCGTGTGGGGCTTTATTCGCAGGGCCAAGGATGGCTAAGGTCGGGGCTTAGATGTCGCCCGGACGCGCGCCGGGGGCCGGGAACATCACATGGCGGGGGCCGATCACCGATGATCAAGTCGCAGCTCATCGAAAAGCTGGCCGCGGAAAACACCCACCTCACCCAGGCGGAGGTTGAGCGGGTGGTGAACATCGTGCTGGACCGGATGATCGACGCCATGAGCGGCGGAGGCCGGGTTGAGCTGCGCGGTTTCGGCGCTTTTTCGGTGCGTTCGCGGCCGGCCCGGGCGGGCCGCAACCCGCGCACGGGCGAGGCGGTGGAGGTGCCGGCCAAGTCTGTGCCCTTCTTCAAGAGCGGCAAGGAGCTTCGCGAGCGGCTCAACGCCTCGGGCGACGCCTGAATACGTCATGGACAGCCGCTGGCGCATCGCCCCGGCCGATTTCGAAGATCTCCGCCTGCTGGATCTGCTGCGGCTTCACCTGGAGGCCATGCGGCGGTGGTCGCCGCCTGACAGCGTGCATGCGCTGGACCTGTCGGGGCTCCAGGCGCCGGGGGTCACCCTGTTCGCCCTGTGGGAGGGCGAGACCCTGCTGGCCATGGGCGCGCTCAAGACCAGCCGTGACGGCGTCGGCGAGATCAAGTCCATGCGCACCCATCCGGATCATCTCGGGCGCGGCGCCGGGCGCGCCATGCTGGAGCATCTGATCGCCGAGGCCGCGCAGCTGGAATGCAGGTGCGTGAGCCTGGAAACCGGATCGGGCGAGGCGTTCGAACCGGCGCTGAACCTGTACCGCCGGCGCGGGTTCAGGAACGGACCGGCCTTCGGCGACTATGAAGCGACCGATTTCAACCAGTTTCTCCATCTCGACCTGACGCCCGGCTGAGGCGTCGCAAGCAGGAGCAAGGCATGGGCCTCATCAAGGAATTCCGCGAGTTCGCCGTTCGCGGCAATGTGGTGGATCTGGCCGTCGGCATCATCATCGGGGCGGCCTTCAGTGGCATCGTCCAGGCCCTGGTCAACGGGGTGATCATGCCGCCGGTCGGCCTTCTGTTCGGCGGCGTCGATTTCGCCGAGTTGAAGTGGGTGCTGGTCCCGGAGAACCCGGCCACCGAGGCGGTGGAGGAGGTGGCGATCCAGTACGGGGCCTTCGTCAACACCGTGGTTCAGTTCGTGATCGTGGCCTTCGCGGTCTTCCTGCTGGTGAAGGGGATCAACGGCATGCGGCGCAAGCAGGCGGCCGAGCCGACGCCCGAGACGCCCCCGGCGCCCACGCCCACCGAGGCGCTGCTGGCCGAGATTCGCGACGAACTGAAGGCGCGGCCCAGAGTCTGATCCGGATTCAGGCCGCAGGGACCGGGCGCAGGCAGAAGCTGTAGTCGCCGTCGAAGGGAGTCGGCGACCAGCCCGCCCGCATCCGCGCGGCATGTTCGGGGGCGAAGCGGGCGTGGCCATGGCCCCAGCCGCCCTCGCGACGGGCGCGGCGCGCCAACGGCCCGAGGGCCTCCAGCATGTCCGGCGAGACCACCTGGAGCCGCACCTTGGCCGCGCCCAGACGCCGCGCATTGGCGATCAGTGCGCCGGTCAGGACGCCGGCCGCATCAGGCTCGTCCTTCAGGGTGACAAGGTCGATGATGTCCAGGACCGGCGGCTCCAGGCGGCTCATCTTGGCCATCTGCGCCAACAGCCAGCCGGTGACAGCGCCGTCCCGGCGGTAGGCCAGCAGGATGGGCGGCAGGGTTCCGTCCGGCTCGCCCAATCTCCAGCGCAGGGTTTCGGCGCTGCGGTCGGCGAGCACGCGGCCTTCGGATCTGAGTCGGGACCAGAACAGACTCCAGTCGTCATCGAACCCGTCCAGGGGGGTCACCTGCGGGGGCAATCTCAGCGCCGGGTTTCGGCCGAGACGGCGGTTCATCAGACGTTCGGGACCGGGCCTGCCGCTGAGATCCGGCGCCAGCCTGCGGATGACCCCGGCGCCGGCGGCGGCCATCGGATCGATCATCCATGTCAGCTTCAACGCATGGGCGCCCTCCGGCCAGGGGGACAGACCATGCCGACGGTAGAGCGGCGCCGACAGGGCGTTGGCGTTCAGGGTGTAGAACAGCGCCACGTCCGTCCGGTTCATGATCCTGCGGATGAGACGTCCCGCCACGCCCTTCAGTTCCGGCGGCACGATGATGGAATAGCCGGAGACGCCCAGGACCGGCTGGTCGCCGATCCAGAACCGCTGTGGAAACTGGCCCACGAAGGCGGCGCGTCCCGCCTCGTCCTCCGCCAGCCAGCCGATGGGAAAGTCGGCAGGGCGCGCCGGGTTGGCGGCCAGCCAGCGCCAGCCCTCGGCAGAGCGCGCGGGCCAGTCCACCGCGCTGTGCAGGGCGTCGACGACGGGGGCGTCGGCGGGCGTGAAGGGGCGGAGATGCAGTGACATGACAGGCCGGCAAGTTCCAGGACCCCAGCATCGCGACCAAAACTTTTGATATGATGACCGCCGAAGCGGAGCCTGGGCCCGTCCGTGCACGCATGACTGTCATGATCCCGGACTAGGTTCCGGCCATGTTCGCCCTGCCCCTGTTTCGTCGACCCGTCAGCCGGGCTCAAGCCGCGACCGAGGTCGTTCTGGCCGTGCTTCTGGCGTTGCAGCCGGTGCTCTGGGCCTGGACGCTCGGCGGAGCAGGGCGAGGGCAGACGGAGGCGGCGGCCCTGACGATCGGGCCGGCGCCTGCGGCGCATGCGCACCCCGGGGACGACCCCTTCTTCGGAACTGTGGGCGATGCCGCCCCCCTGACGCCGCACACTCTCTACGCCGTGCGCGCGGGCGCACGGGCCGGCGCGATCATTGCCGGGCCGGACGGCGTGCAGAAGGCCGTCCGCGTCGGCGAGACGGTCAGCGAGGGCGTCGTACTGGCCGCCGTGGCCACGGATCATGTGGTGCTGGGCCATGGCCGGACCCGGACACGGCTCGACTTCCCGGCGGCGCCGCCCGCAGCGAACCCCGGCCCGGCGCAACCCGTCATGGCCGCGACGGGTCAGGCCGCGGCGGGCCAGGCCACAGCGGGTCCGGGCGCTGCCGATCCCGCCACCTACGCCACGGCCCTGCGGCCGGTCTCCGCCAACGGCGCCGACGGCTATGTGTGGAGGCCGGGAACCGACGGCGGCGTTCTGGCGGCCGCGCGGCTGAGACCGGGTGATGTGATCCTGCGCATCAACGGCACGCCCTTTGATCGTTCCGAACGGCTGGAGGAGCTGGCGGCGGACATCGCCGCCGGACACGCGGTCGATCTTGAATACCGACGGAATGGCTCGGTGTTTTCAATTCGATACACGCCGGAATAAGTACAGCAGAAATATAAATAATGATCCGGGTTCTGATCATGACAAGATATGGCGAAATTACTGTCATCTGATCATTGCAAACCTTCACTAATCCCATGCTCCGAGTTGCGGGGGCGTCGGCATGGTGCGCGGCGGGCCTGCTTTCACGCGCAACGAGGGGACTCCCATGTCACGTACCTACAAGATCCTTATGGCCGGCGCCGCTGCGCTCGCCCTGGCGTCCTGCGGCTCGGCCGAGGTGGCCTCGCCCGGTGAGGGCGGCTTCGGCGGCGGTGGAACCGGCGGCGGCGGCGGCGGCGGCGGTGGCGGTGGCGGCGGAACCGGAGCCGCGGCGGACTGCCCGACCGGCTTCGACAACGTCGGCGTCATCAACAATCTGCGCAACTGCCAGCTGCCCGCGAAGGTCGTCGGGAACCTGGTGGTGCCGCTGCGCGCCGGCACCATCTATTCGCTGGGCGGCCGTACGGACGTGGGCGACGACCAGGGCGCCAACCCCGCCGCCCCGATCGCCGGCGCCCAGGACGGCACCCTGACCATCGAGGCGGGCGTGACGATCTTCGGCTCCAGCGGCGCTGACTTCATCGTCGTTAATCGCGGCTCGCAGATCTTCGCCGAAGGCACCGCCACGGCGCCGATCATCTTCACCAGCCGCCAGAACATCGAAGGCACCTCCGGTCCGGACTCCATCGGACAGTGGGGCGGCCTGGTCATCCTGGGCCGCGCGCCCATCGCCGCCTGTCCCGGGGGCGTGACCCCGCCGAACCTGGCCTGTGAAGCCCAAGTGGAAGGCACCAGCGCCTTCTACGGCGGCAACACCGTGGCCGACAACTCGGGCCGCCTGCGCTATGTGCGCGTCCAGTTCCCGGGCTTCGAAGTGCTGCCCGGCAACGAGCTGAACGGCATCACCCTGGCCGGCGTCGGCAACGGCACCGTGATGGAGTACATCCAGGTCCACAACTCGTCCGACGACGGCATCGAGCCGTTCGGCGGCACGGTGAACCTGCGCTACGTCGTCCTGACCGGCAACGACGATGACAGCTTCGACACCGACACCGGCTATCGCGGTTCGGCCCAGTTCATGATCATCCGCCAGCGGGCTTCGGGCGGCGACCGCATGTTCGAATCGTCCTCGGCCGGCAACCAGGCCCTGTTCACCCGTCCGCGCATCTCGAACGTGACCGCCATCGGCCGCCCCAATGGCGGCGACGCGATCATCCTGAACAGCGGCCATTCCATGCAGATGTACAACTCGGTCCTGACCGGGTCGGCCGCCTGCCTGGACATCGACGACGCCGCCACGGTGGCCAATGGCCCGACTTTCAACTCGATCCACTTCAGCTGCCCGATCGCCTTCCGCGACGACACCAACGTCACGGCCGCCGAGGCCGCGGCCATCTTCAACGCCGGGTCGAACAACACCGCCAACGGAACCTCGACCCTGAACGGTTTCGTCAACGGCACGAACGAGAACGCCGTGACCGCCACGCCGGTCAACTCGGTCAGCGCCTTCCTGCAGAACGTCGATTACATCGGCGCCGTCCGCGACAGCAACGACAACTGGTGGCGGGGCTGGACCTGCGGCCTGGAGAGCGGCTCGACCTGCTGATCCGAGCCCAAGGAGACGAGCGGCGGCCTTTCGCGGGCCGCCGCTCATTCCCGTTTCGTCGACATCTCAAAGGCGCAAGAAGACCATGACCCGCATCATCCACACCCTGAGCGGGCTTCTGCTCGCCACAACGGCCCTGGCCGCGCCGCATGTCGCGCTGGCCCAGGTCGCCGAAACCGAACAGCCCGAAGTCACCTCGGTCGAGGAGATCGTCGTGCTGGGCCGCTATATCCCCGAGCCCATGAGGGCGACCTCCGAAATCTCGGCCTTCGTCACGGCCGAGGATCTGGAGCGCACGGGTGACTCCAACGCCGCCGACGCCCTGGTTCGCGTCGCTGGCCTGACCGTGGCCGAAAACCGCTTCGTCTACGTCCGCGGCCTGGGCGAGCGCTATTCGGCGGCGCGCCTGAACGGCTCGCCCCTGCCCAGCCCCGAGCCGCTGCAGCGGGTCGTGCCGCTGGATCTGTTTCCGGCCTCTATCCTGCGCAGCGTCGCCGTGCAGAAAACCTATTCGCCCAACTATCCCGGCGAGTTCGGCGGCGGCATCATCGACCTGTACACCGTCGCCACCCCTGACGTGCCGTTCTTCAACTTCGGCGTCAGCATGGGCGGCAACACCGAGACCACCCTCCAGGACGGCCTGATCTATTACGGTTCGCGCAGCGACTTCACCGGCTTCGACGACGGCACCCGCGACCTGCCGGGCCGTCTTCGCGCCGCCATGGCCACGGGCAACCGGGTGGTCCAGGGCGCCAATTTCACGGCCGAAGAGATCCAGCGCATCGGCTGGGATTTCGTCAACGCGCCGCTGAACCTGCTGCAGATGGAAGACAACATCCAGCCGGACTTCGGCTTCGACGTCTCGGCCGGCCGCTCCTTCGACATGGACTCCGGCGCCCGCTTCGGCGTCATCGGCGTGCTGGGCTACAGCAACGAGTGGCGCACCCAGAACGGCGTTCAGGGCGAAGGCCGCGTGGACGTCGACACCTTGTCGGCCACCCGCCAGTACGACTTCATGTCCACCGACAACAACATCGGCTGGGACGGCCTGCTGGGGCTCAGCTTCGAGACCGCGGATCACCTGATCCAGTGGACGAACCTGTATGTGCGCCGCACCACCAAGGAGACCCGCTCGCGCGAGGGCTTCGACTTCGACGCGCCGGGCAACAATCTGGTTCGCGATGACTACACCGCCTGGTACGTGCGCACCCTGCTGAACACCCAGCTGGCCGGTGAGCACACCTTCGGCGACCTGGGCGTGAACTGGCGCGGCGCCTGGGCCCGTTCGACCCGGGATGCGCCCTACGAGAAGACCATCCGTTACTCCATCGGTGATGACGGCGTGGCCTTCCACGAAGGCCAGCGCAACTCGACGTCCTTCAGCGAATTGACCGACGACGTGGTCAGCGGCGGCATCGATCTGAGCTACGATGTGGCCCTGTCCAACTTGCGCGACATGACCTTTACGGTCGGTGCGGAAACCTACGAGAACACCCGCGAGGCGGAGCAGCGCATCTTCTCGTTCCAGGGCTCGGGCCTGTCGCCCGAGTTCCAGCGCCAGCGGGTCGATTTCTTCTTCGCCGACTTCAACCAGGGCCCCGGCTTGATCCGGCTCGTGGAGACCACCGGCGGCGGCGGCGCGGCGGCCTATGACGCCGAGCTGACCGTCAACGCGGCCTACGCCCAGGTCGAGGCGGACATCCTGCCGCTGGTCAGCGGCTCGGTGGGCGTGCGCTACGAGGAAGCCGAGCAGACCGTCGTCTCGCGCGACCTGTTCGGCGGCGTCACGCCGTTCCAGCCGACCGTGCTGGAGAACGAATACTGGCTGCCGGCCGCGACTCTCACCTGGAACTTCGCCGAGGACATGCAGTTCCGTTTCGGCGCCTCCCAGACCATCGGCCGGCCCCAGTTCCGTGAGCTGGCGCCGCAGCAGTACCTGGACCCGGACAGCGATCGCCTGTTCATCGGCAACCCGTTCCTGACAGACAGCGAGCTGCTGAACCTGGACCTTCGCTATGAATGGTACTTCCAGCGCGACCAGTATGTGACCGCCGGCCTGTTCTACAAGGACATCGACCGTCCGGTGGAATCGGTCATCAACGACACCGGTTCCGTGACCCAGCAGACCTATCTGAACGCTCCCGGCGCCGAGCTCTGGGGCATCGAGCTGGACGTGAAGAAGTACTTCGACAGCCCCATGACCGGCGCCTTCTGGGACGGCAAGCGCTGGCTGGTCCAGGCCAACTACACCTATGTCCAGTCCGAACTGCGGGTCGGGGCGGATGACGAGGTCTTCCCCCTGTCCGGCAACGGCACGTCTCAACCGGCGACGAACTTCTTCACTGACGGGGCGCGTCTGCAGGGTCAGTCCGAGCACCTGGCCAACCTGCAGTTCGGTTGGGAGGACGACATCGTCGGCTCCCAGGCGACCATCCTGGTCAACTACGCCTCGGAACGGTCGTCCGCACGCGGCCGCCCCGGCGAGCCGGACCTGATCCAGGAGCCGGGCGTCATGCTGGACTTCGTCTATCGCCGCGACTTCGGGGCGTTCGGACGGGATTTCAGCTTTGGACTGGAACTGCGCAATCTATTGAACACCGAGTTCCAGGAGTACCAGGAACTGGGCCAGCGCGTGGACATCAACCGTTACGACCTGGGCGCCTCCGGCTCGATCAGCCTGAGCACCAGTTTCTGATGAAGGCCGGCGGGGTGGTTCGCCGCCCCGCTGGATCGTCCGTGAACCCGGCGATCGTCACACGATTGTCGCCATTGCGTCATCGTCCCGAGCGGGCTTCGCGCCCCTTCGCCGCGCTAATCAAGCGGCCGAAGCGACCCGGGGGCGACCGTCCGTGTTCCAACTGATTGACAGACTCAACGCGGCGCGGCTCCCCACGGGGGCCGCGTTCGCAGTTCCGGGCGGCGCCCGGGGTCTGACCGAGGCCGTGCTGGCGGGCCTGCTGGCTCTTCCGGCCGCCGCCCTTCTGTGGATGGTGGTCACCCCCGCCGGCCCATTCGGCGCCGCGCCTTCCCGCGCGTCCGCCACGCCGGACGTCTCCGTCCTGGCCCGCATCGACGGCTTCTTCCGCACCGGCGCCCCGTCCAGCCTGGCCGAGGCCACGGCGGCCAACAGCGGCTCGCTGCGCCTGTTCGGCGTGCGCGCGGGCGGGGCAGGGGGCGGCTCGGCCATCATCGGCCTGTCCGACGGCCGTCAGGTCTCGGTCGCCGTGGGCGAGGAGATCGAGCCGGGTCTCAGGCTGGAGAGCGTTGCGTCCGACCATGCCGTGGTGGCGCGCGGCGCCTCGCGCACCCGCCTGGCCTTCAGCGAGGCCCCGGCCGGCGCTGCGCCGCCGCCGCCGCCGCCTTCGAGTCAGCAGGTCATCGCGCCGACGACCCCGGCCGCGTCTGGCGACCCCATGCAGCTCCTGAGTTCCGGCGTCCTCGCCCCCCATGTGGTGGACGAGCGCATCACCGGCTTCGTCGTCACCCCGGCGGGCGCCGGACCGGCCGCCGAGGCGGGCCTGCTACCCGGCGACGTCATCCAGGCCGTCAACGGCCAGGCGCTGGACAGCGTTTCCAGCCTGCCGCGCATCGCCGCCGGGCTGGCGGGGGCCGAGTCTCTCCACATCCGCTACGAACGCGGCGGCGAAGTCCGCGCCGCCACCCTGAGGATCGCTCAATGACCGCTGGCGCCAACCGCATCCTGGCCATGGTGGCCGCCGCCGTGATCGGCGCCTCGGGCCCGCTGGGCGCCGTCGCGCCCGCACTCGCGCAATCCAGCCCGCGCCAGACCCTGAACGTTCAGGGCGCGGACATCCGCGCCTTTATCCAGGACATCGCCCGCACCACCGGGCACACCTTCATCGTCGATCCCCGCGTGACCGGGACCGTGACGGTGACCAGCGACCGGGCGCTGAGCCGCTCCGAACTGTTCGAGGTCTTCCTGTCCACCCTGCGGGCCAACGGTCTGGTGGTGTCGCCCACCGGGTCGGGAGCCTATCGCGTGTCCCCGGCCGAGGGCGCCGCACAGGGGCCATCCACCGTGGGCTCCGAACGCTTCGCCACGGAGGTGTTCCAGATCGCCAACATCGACGCGGCCTCGGCCGCCGAGGTGGTGCGTCCGCTGGTGGGCGCGCAGGGCCAGGTGCTGACCAATCCGCGCGGCAACACCCTGGTGGTGGCGGACTTCGTCGACAACCTGCGCCGCATCCGCAGCTTGATCAGCCAGATCGACGTGGACCGCTCCGCCTATGAGGTGGTCACCCTGAGGAACTCCTCGGCCCGCGAGATCGCCCGGGTGGTGAACGAGGTGCTGACGCCCCCCGGCGGCGGTTCGCCCGGCATGGTCAGCGTCGTCCCGGTGGAGAGCTCCAACTCCATCGTGCTGCGCGGCGACCCGGCGGCCGTGGCCCGCATCCGCCCGCTGGTGGATGATCTGGACCGCCGCGCCGAGTCCGCCGACGACGTGCGGGTGGTGTTCCTGGAGCACGCCGACGCGGAACAGCTCCTTCCCGTCCTGCAACAGATGACCGGCCAGATCTCGCGGCCTCTGGACGGGGCGGCCAGCGCGCCTGCCGAGGGCGACAACGCCGCTCCGGCCTCAGCCGCCACGCCCGGCGCCCGCGCCAACATCGCCCGCTTCCCCGGGGCCAACGCCCTGGTCATCGCCGCCGCGCCGGAAACCCAGCGCATGCTGTCCGAGGTGATCCGTCAGTTGGACACCCGTCGTCAGCAGGTGCTGGTGGAAGCCATCGTGGTGGAGGTCTCCGATGACGCCGCCCGGGCGCTGGGCGTGCAATGGGCGCTGGCCGGCCGGGACGGCAACCCCCTGCTCGCCACCAACTACTCCAACACCTCACCCAACATCCTTCCCATTCTGGGCGGCATCGCCGGCGAGCGCGAACTGGACGAGGACGATCCGCTGCTGGAGGACCTGCGCGGGGCGGCGCTGAACTCCCTGCTGGGCGCCAACGGCGTCATCGGCATGGGCGGCGGGACCATCGGCTCGGACGGGTTGTTCGGCGCCATCATCAACGCCGTGCGCAGCGACGAGGGCTCGAACCTGCTGTCGACCCCGTCGCTGATGACTCTCGACAACGAGGAAGCCACCATCCTGGTGGGTCAGGAAGTCCCGGTGGTGGTCGGAGAAGTGCTGGGCTCCAACAACACCAATCCGTTCCGCACGACCCAGCGTCAGGACATCGGCGTCAAGCTGGAGGTGCGGCCCCAGATCAATGCGGGCGGCGCCATCACCCTGTTCCTGCGTCAGGAGGTGTCCAGCATCAACGGGGTGCTGACCGCCGGGGCCAGCGATCTTGTTCTGAACAAGCGCGAGATCGAGACCACCGTGCTGGTGGACGACGGCCAGATCGCCGTGCTGGGCGGCCTGCTGGACCAGAACGAGCGGCTGTCGGTCCAGAGCGTGCCGGGCCTGGGCGACATTCCGGTGATCGGCGCCCTGTTCCGCTCCACGGCCCGCGAGCGCGGCCAGACGAATCTGATGGTCTTCATCCGGCCCACCATCATCCGCAGCCCCGGCGACGCCGCCCGCGTGGGCGCCGAGCGCTGGGACTACATGCGGGGGCGCCAGATCGACCGCGATCCGACCGTGGAGCCGTCGCTGGACATGCTGATCCGCGACTACATGGGCGGCTATCGCCCCGCCGCACCGGTTGCGGGCGGCGAGGTGATCTCGCCCGCCGGCATGGCTCCCGGCCCGGTTGAAGGCGCGCCCCTGCCGCCGCCCGAGGGTTGATCCATGATCACCCTGATCAATCCGACCCTGCCCTACGCCTTCGCCAAGCGGCATGGGGTGGTGCTGCTGGATGCGGGCGAGACGGCGCTGGTCGGGGTGCGGGACGGCGCCGATCCGCTGGCGCTTGTGGAGGCGCGCCGCGCGCTGGGCCGGCCCCTGCGCATCGAGCGGCTGACCGCCTCGGGCTTTGACCGCCGCCTGTCGGAAATCTACGCCGACGACCCGTTCTCGGGCGGCGAGCCGGGCGAGTTCGACATGCCCTCGGGGCTGGACGGGCTGATCGACGACATGCCCGCCGCCGCCGACCTGCTGGACGTCACCGACGACGCCCCGGTGATCCGCCTGATCAACGGCGTGATCGCCGAGGCCGTGCGCTCCGGGGCCTCGGACATCCACATCGAGCCCTATGAGCAGGCCCTGCTGATCCGCATGCGGGTGGACGGGGTGCTGCATGAGGCCCTGCGCCTGAACAGCCGCATCACCCCGCTGCTGGTGTCGCGCATCAAGGTCATGGCGCGGCTGGACATCGCCGAAAAGCGCGTGCCCCAGGACGGGCGGATCCCCCTGGCCCTGGGCGGCAAGACGCTTGACGTGCGGGTCTCGACCCTGCCGTCGCGGGCCGGCGAACGGGTGGTGCTGCGCATCCTGGACAAGGATCAGGCGGGGCTGAGTCTGATCGAGCTCGGCATGGATGAGCACACGCTGGAGGCCTTCAGCCAGGCCCTGGCCGAGCCCAACGGCGTGATTCTGGTCACCGGCCCAACCGGTTCGGGCAAGACCACCAGCCTGTACGCTGGGCTGTCGGTGCTGAACGACGCCAGCCGCAACATCCTCACCGTCGAGGACCCGGTGGAATACGCCATCGACGGCGTCGGACAGACCCAGGTCAACACCAAGGTCGGCATGACCTTCGCGGCGGGCCTGCGCGCCATCCTGCGTCAGGACCCGGACGTGGTCATGGTCGGCGAAATCCGCGACGTGGAGACCGCCCAGATCGCGGTGCAGGCCGCCCTGACCGGGCACCTGGTGCTGTCCACCGTCCACACCAACGATGCGGCGGGCGCCGTGACCCGCCTGCGCGACATGGGCATCGAGCCGTTCCTGCTGGCTTCCACACTGCGCCTGATCGTGGCCCAGCGGCTGGTGCGCCGCCTGTGCCCCGACTGCCGCCGCCCCGAGCCGGCCGACAAGGCCACCGCCAAATTGGCGGGGATCAAGGAAGGCAAGACCATCTGGCGCGCCGCCGGCTGCGCCCACTGCAACCAGACCGGCTATCAGGGCCGCGTCGGCATCTATGAGACCATCCGCGTCACCGACGCCGTGCGCCGCCTGATCGCCGAGGAAGCGGGTGAGGAGGCCATCACCACCGCAGCCCTCGGCAAGAAGTCCAGCCTCTCGGGCCGCGCTCGGACCCTGGTGCTCGAGGGCGTGACCACGGTGGAGGAATCGGTCCGCGTCACCCGCCAGTCGGTCGAGGACCCCGACTGATGGCCGCGTTTGACTATGTGGCGGTAGACCCGAAAGGCCGGACCCTGAAGGGCGTGGTCAGCGCGCCGGACGAGGCGGCCGCGCGCAATGTGCTGGATCGCCGCCGCCTGATGCCGCTGGAGCTGTCTGTTTCATCGGCCCGGCCCAACCGTGAAACCAAAGCGGGCGGGGGTCGTCTGGGCTCCAAGACCCTGGCCCTGACCACCCGCCAGCTGGCGACCTTGGTCGCCGTCTCGCCGGTGGAGGAGGCGGTGCGCACCATCGCCCTGCAGAGCGAGCGGCCCGCCGTGCGCCGGGTGCTGATGGGCGTGCACACCGGGGTGCTGGAAGGCTTCCGCCTGTCCGAGGCCATGCAGCGTCAGGGCCCGGCCTTCCCGCCCCTGTACCGGGCCATGGTGTCGGCGGGCGAAAGCTCGGGCGCCCTGGGTCCGATCCTCGAACGCATGGCCGATCTGCTGGAGCGCGAACAACAGGTGCGCGGCAAGGTCATCACCGCCCTGGTCTATCCCATCGTGCTGGCGGTGGTGGCCATCGGCGTCATCGCCGCCCTGATGGCCTTCGTGGTGCCCCGGGTGGTGGAGCAGTTCACCAGCATGAACCAGACCCTGCCCCTGCTGACGCGGGTGGTGATCGCGATCTCCAGCCTGATCACCGACTGGGGCTGGCTGGTGCTGATCCTTCTGGTGGCGGGAGGCGTGCTGTTCGCGGCGGGCCTGCGCCAGCCCGCCTTCCGCCTGAAGGTGGACGGGCTGATGCTGAAGCTGCCGGTGATCGGGCGGCTGATGCGCGACCTGCACGGGGCGCGCATGGCCCGGACCCTGTCCACCATGATCGCGGCCGGCCTGCCGGTTCTGGAGGGCCTGACCATCACCGCGCGCACCGTCTCCAACCGTGTGCTGCGCGCCGCCACCGAGTCCATGGCCGAGTCCGTGCGCGAGGGCGGCGGGCTGTCGGCCGCCATGCGCCGGGCCGAGGTCTTTCCGCCCATCCTCGTCTACATGACCGCCTCGGGCGAAAGCAGCGGGCGGCTGGAGCCCATGCTGGAACGCGCCGCTGATTACCTTGAGCGCGAGTTCGCCACCTTCACCGCCGTGATGCTGAGCCTGCTGGAGCCGGCCATCATCGTGGTCATGGGCGGGATCGTCGCCGTGATCGTGCTGTCGATCCTGCTGCCCATTCTTCAGATCAACACCCTGGCCCTCGGATAAGCGAGCGTATCATGTCCAAGCCCGAACAAGCCCAAACCGCCCGTCGCCGCAAGCGCGCCGGCTTCACCCTGGTCGAGGTCATGGTGGTTGTGGTCATCATCGGCCTGCTGGCCACGGTGGTGGTCATCAACGTCCTGCCCGCCCAGGACCGCGCCCTGGTCGAGAAGGCCGGGGCCGACATCGCCGTGCTGGAGCAGGCGGTGGAGACCTATCGCCTGGACAACCTGACCTTCCCCCGCACCGAGGACGGCCTTCAGGCCCTGGTCGCACCGCCCGCCAGCCTGACCCGTCCCGAGCGCTATCGCCAAGGCGGCTATGTGCGCCGCCTGCCCGACGATCCGTGGGGCAATCCCTATCAATATCGCCAGCCGGGCCGCGACAACCGGCCCTTCGAGATCATCTCCCTGGGCGCCGATGGCCAGGAAGGGGGCGAGGGCAATGACGCCGACATCTCCAACTGGCGCTGACCGGGACCGCCGACCGGGCTTCACCCTGGTCGAGGTGATGGTGGTCACGGCCCTGATCGGCCTGGCTGCAGGGGCCGTGGTCATGACCCTGCCCGATCCCCGCCCGCCGGTGGGCCAGCAGGCCGAGGTCTTCGCCGCCCGTCTGGTGCGGGCGCGGGAAGAGGCGATCCTGACCGGCCGCCCGGTGGCAGTGACGGCCGACGCGCGCGGCTACGCCTTCGAGATGTTCGCGGGCGGAGAATGGGGGCCGCTGGAAGACGGTCTGTTCCGCCGCGCCGACTGGGGCGAGGACGTGCATGTCACCCTGCCGCGTGAGACGGCCCGCACGGCCTTCGACCCTACCGGCATGGCCGACCCCCTGACCGTCGCCCTGTCGCGCGGCGAAGGCGCTGTGAGCGTGACCGTCGACGGATCCGGCGAGGTGCGCGTGAATGACTGAGCGGCCGGGGTTCAGCCTGATCGAGATGGTGGTGGCCCTGGGCGTGTTCAGCCTGGCGGCCCTGGCCTTGCTGAACCTCATGGGCGAGGGCGTGCGCTCGGCCGTGCGCGCCGAGACCCGCACCTTCGGCGCCGTGGTGGCCGAGAACGTGGCGGTGGAGGCCGTGATCGCCCGTGATCCGCCGTCGCAGGGAATGCAGGACGGGCAGGTGCAGCTGGCCGGGCGCGACTGGCGCTGGACCCGCACCGTCACCGCCACCCAGGACCCCGGCATCCTGCGCATCGACGTGTCGGTCACCGATGGCGGCGAGCACGCCGCCGACCTGGCCGTGTTCCGGAGCGTGCAATGACCCGACGCGCGGGCTTCACCCTGGTCGAGGTTCTGGTCGCCCTGGCCATCTTCGCCATGATCGCCTCGGCGGGGGTGGGACTGCTGTCCTTCGCCATCGACAACCGTCTGGCCGTGCGGGACGCCAGCGAGCGCACCGCCGCCTTCCAGCGCACCCGCGCCCTGATGCGGGCCGACCTGGGTCAGGCGGCGCCCCGGCGGGTGCGCGGCGCTGACGGGGCGCCCCAGGCGGCGTTCGAGCTGGGCGGTGAGGCCTTGTTCGCCGTCACCCGCCGCGGCTGGATCAATCCCGGCGAGGCGCAGCGAGCCTCCATGCAGCGGGTGGACTACCGGCTGATCGACGGACGGCTCGAGCGCCGGGTGCGCGAGCGGCTGGACGGCGCCCGGCCGGCCGAGCCGCAGGTGCTGCTGGAGAATGTGGAGACCGCCCAGGTCACGGCCATCCTCGACGGCGACCCCATCGCCGATTGGCGTCCGACCCGGAACCGACCCCTGCCGGACGCGGTGCGCATCGACCTCACACTGGACGGCTACGGACCGGTCAGCCAGCTGTTTCTGGTGGCGGGGGCGGATGCATGAAGCCCTCCCGTCGCGAGCGCGAGGGCATGGCCCTTCTGACCGTCCTGCTGCTGGTGGCGGTGATGGCGGCCTTGTCCGTGGTCATGCTGGACGACATCCGCTTCTCCGTGCGCCGCGCCACCAACGCGTCGGCCATGGATCAGGCCCAGTGGTACGGCCTGGGCGCCGAAACCCTGGCGCGGAGCCAGGTGCGGCGGCTGATGGACCAGAACAGCAGCCGCACGCCGCTGGAGCCCGAATGGAACGGCCGCACCTTCGACTTCCCGGTCGATGAGGGCGGGGCGATCCGTGTGACCGTGCGTGACGGGCAGGCGTGCTTCAACCTGAACAGCGTCGTGACCGGTCAGGACGAGGCGCTGGCCCGCAATGACGACGGCGTCCGCCAGTTCCTGGCTCTGTCCCGCGCGGTCGGCGTGGCCGAGGCGCGGGCGCGGGCCATGGCCGACGGGCTGGTGGACTGGATCGACACCGACAGCCGGTCCGAGCCGCTGGGCGGCGAGGACGGCGCCTACGCCGGTCAGGCGACCCCCTACCGCACCGGCGGGACCTTGCTGTCCGAAGTCAGCGAACTGCGCGCCGTGCGGGGGGTGTCGGCGGAGGACTACGCCCGCCTCCGCCCCCATCTGTGCGCCCTGCCGGTGACGGGCGTCACCGCCATCAATGTGAACACCCTGACGCCGGATCAGGCCGTGCTGCTGGTCATGATGACCGACGGGCGGCTTTCGGACTGCGCCGCCCGGCGCGTGATCGCGGCGCGCCCCCCCGGCGGCTGGAGCGACACCGCCGCCTTCTGGGACCAGCCGGCCCTGGCCGGACTCACTCCCTCCAACGCCGCCTATGATCAGGCCGGCGTCTTCACCCGCTTCTTCGCCCTCGACGCCCGGGTCGCCCACGGCGGCGCCGAGGCGGTCATGAGCGCCCTGATCGAGGCCGTCCCCGGCGGGGCGGTCCGCACCGTGGCGCGCCGATGGACAACCGACGAATGACCCTGACCCGACTTCTTCTGCTGGCGCCCTCGGCGGACCAGCCCTCGCCCTGGCTGGCGGTGGACCGCGACGGCCGCGTGCTGCAGCGGGGTCTGCTGACCCCCGACCGCGCCGGCGCTCCGCCTCCCGCCATGCGCACCGTGGTGGTGGCGCCCGGCGCCGATGTCATGGTGCGCTGGCTTGAGCTGCCCGGACGCAACGAGGCGCAGGGCCGGGCCGCCGCCCTGTGGGCCCTGCGCGACGATCTGGCCGCCCCGCCGGACCGGCTGCGCGTGTCGCTGGGCCCGCGGCGCGAGACGGACGGAAAGCGTCTCGTGGCCGTGGCCAATGCTGCGCTGGTGGACGCCTGGATCGCCTATGCCGAGTCGCTGGGCGTGACCCCGGACGTGATCGTGCCGGATCACCTGACCGTCGCGCCGCCGCAGCAGGGCGAGAACCTGACCTCCGTGGGCTTCGGTCCCATGACCGCCCTGCGGGGCATCGACCTGTCGGTGACGGTGGAGCCGGATCTGGCGCCCCTGATCGCGGGCGACCGCCTCGTGATCCCGGTGGAGCGGGCCGAGGACGTGGAGGCCATGCTGGTTCAGGCCGCCCTGAACCCGCCGGTCAATCTGATCGGCCGCACCCGCACCGCCGCCGAGGGCCCTGGCGCCTGGCGCCGCGCGGCGGTGATGGCTGGCCTGCTGGTCCTCTCGCCCCTGCTGCTGCTGGGCGTGGCGGCGGCGCGGGACGATCTGGCGGCGTGGGCGCTGAACAGCGAGAGCACGGCCATGCTGCGCGCGGCTTTCCCCGACATGGCGCCGGACGCCGATCCGGCGGCGGAGGCGCAACGGCGGCTGAACGCTACGGCCGCGTCCGGCGGCGTCTCGGGCGTGACCGCCGCCCTGTTCGCCGCCGTTGAGCAGGTCCAGGGGACCGAGCTGGACGCCCTGTCGGTCTATGACGACGGCCAGGTGCGGGCCACCGTCTCCTACGGCGCCTATGGCGATCTGGAGGCGCTGGACGCCGCCCTCGCCGCCTCGGGTCTCGGCCTGACAGACGAGACCACCCTTGAGGAGGACGGCCGCATGGTCAGCGACGTGATCATCGGAGCCGCCGCATGACCGCCTTCAACGACCATGTGAAAGCCGCCCGGGCCTGGTGGGACGGTCGCACCGCCCGCGAGCATGTGATGCTGGGCGTTCTGGGCGGCGTGCTGGTGCTGGTGCTGGCGTGGTTCCTGATCCTGGCGCCCCTGCTGGCCTGGAAGGCGGGCGCCGCTGACCGGCTGGACACCGCCGTTCAGACCCACGCCCTGGCCTCGGCGGCGGCGGGGATCGATCCATCCGGCGCCGTCGCGCGGATTCCCGCGGACATCGAAGCCCTGCTGACCAATAGCGCGGCCGATGCTGGCGTCGCGGTTCAGGTGACCGCCGAGGGCGGGGGCGTCAGCTTCGCCGTGGAGTCCGCCGAGACCGCCCGCCTGTTCGGCTGGGTCGCCGCTCTGGAGCGGGCCGGGCTGACCATCGCCAGTCTCAGCGTGCTGGAAAACGCTGACGCCACCCTGCAGGCGCAGGGGACGGTCGCGCCGTGAGCCGGCTGACCCTGATCCTCGTCTTCGCCGTGTCGCTGGCGCTCATGCTGGCGGTGCTGACGCCGCTGCGTCTGGTGCTGGGCACGGCGGGGGCAGACGATCTGGGCCTGTCCGCCGAGCGGGTCGAGGGGCCGTTCTGGGCCGGCCGGGTGATCGGGGCGCGGGCGGGCGTCATGCCGCTGGGGGACCTGAGCGTTTCGGTCAATCCGCTCGCCCTGATGCTGGCGGGCGACGACGCGGCGCGGCTGCGCGCGGTGACGGTGCGCGACGCCTCGGGCGAGCGCATCCCGCTGGACGGCTTCGCCGCCTACAGGCCCAGCGGCCCGTAGAGCCAGGTCATCCAGATCCCCAGCGCCAGGAAGACGCCGAAGGGCAGGCGGTCCTCGGCCGACACCGGCTGTTTCAGCACCAGACGCGCCAGAACCAGACTGAGGCCGGCCACGGACGCCCACAGCAGCACGCTGGGCAGGCCCATCCATCCGGTCCAGGCCCCCGCCGCCGCCAGCAGGCGGAAATCGCCGCCGCCCAGTCCCTCCCGCCCTCGCGTCCGGCGGTACAGCGCCGCAATCCCCCACAGCACGGCGAAGCCGGCCGCCGCGCCGATCAGGTGGTCGATCAGGGCGGGCCGGTCGAACAGCGCCGTCGCCGCCAGACCGCCCGCCAGCAGCGGCAGGGTCAGCCAGTCCGGCAGCCAGAAATGCCGCGCATCCACGGCCGCGATCAGCAGCAGGCTCCAGCCCAGCAGGGCGGTGACGACGATGGGGGCCGGGCCAAGGAGGGACCACACGCCGACCGCCGCGCCGAGAACCGCGAGGCCGGTCATGAGGATGGGCGAAGCGCGCCCCGGTCCGGTTTCGTCCAGGCGGGCGGTCAGAACAGCCGCGCCGAGGCCCGCCGCCAGTCCGGCCCCTGTGAGCGGCAGAACCAGCATCAGTCCCGCCGTGCCCGGCTCCATAGGTCTTCAGCCCTGGTTGTGACGAGCAAAGACCCGCGTGGCGCCCCCGTTCAGCACCAGCAGAGTTTCATAGGGTTGCCCCGGCCGGCCGGGAACCTCCATGCCCGGAGAGCCCAGGGGCATGCCGGGAACGGCCAGTCCCACCGCGCGGGGACGCTCGGCCAGCAGACGGATGACGTCGGCCGCCGGGATATGACCCTCGAAAATATAGCCGTCCGCCACACCCGAATGGCACGACATCAGCCGGTCCGGCAGGCCGTGACGGCGGCGGACGGGGGACAGGTCATCCAGGGTCTCGACGGTGGTTTCAAAGCCCGCGCGCCGAAGGTGTTCAACCCAGCCGTCGCAACAACCGCACGTCGGCGTCTTGTAGACGGTGATGGTCCGTGTTCGGGCCAGGGCGGCGCCGGGCGCCAGCAGAACGGCGGCGGCCAGCAGGGTGCGTCGGTTCAGAGACATGGAGCTCTTCCTCCTCGGACGGTGGAGCGGCCTCCTAAGGCCGGTTCAGTTCGGCCAGGGCGCGTGACAGATCCAGCCGGATCAGGCGCGCGGCCTCGGCCACGGCGCGTTGTTCGCCGTCGCGCTGGGCGGCGATGGCGGCGTAGGCCTGATCGGCGGCGGCGTAGGTGACGGTTGCCGTCACCGCGTCGGTGATGACTTCTCCGCCGGAGACAGGGGTCAGCTGGTAACGCACGACCATAACCAGTTCATAACGCGAGACCGTGTCGTCCACCCGGCGGCCCAGGGCGCCGCGGCGCTGCTCCACGTCGGTCTGCAGCCGCCACAGGGGCGTCTGGCCGCGATCCCAGGCCAGTTCGTCCTCCAGCGCCTGACGCAGTTCGTAGCCCGCCCGGGTGTCGGGAACCGAGACCGAGATGCGCGACAAGGTCGGCGATACGCCGGGCTCGGCATACAGGGGCGTGAAGCCGCAGGCGGCCAGCATCATCAGGGCGCCGACGGCGGCGCCGATGCGGGCCAGACGAATCATCCGGCCACCAGATTGATGATGCGGTCGGGCACAACGATGACCTTTCGGACGGACTGGCTGACCGAGACAAGGTAGGCCTGAACCGCCGGGTTCGCCAGAGCCGCCTCGCGCACCTGATCCTCGGGCGCGCCGCGGGGCATGACCACTTCGCCGCGACGCTTGCCGTTGATCTGGATGGGCAGGGTCAGTTCGTCGTCCGTAACCAGCGCCGGATCGTAGTCCGGCCAGGGCGCGTCCAGAACCATGCCGTCCTGACCCAGACGGGCCCAGCATTCCTCGGCCAGGTGCGGGGTGAAGGGCGCGATCAGCCGTGCGAGCGCCGACAGGGCCTCGCGCCGGGCCTCGCCGCCCGCCTCCGCATGGGCGCGGATGACGGCCACGAAGGCGTACAGCTTGGCGATGGCGGCGTTGAAGCGGAAGCCCTCGACCCCCTCGCTGACCGCCTTGATGGCCTTGTGGGTCTCGCGGCGCAGGGCCTCGTCCAGCCTGGCGTCGCCCGTCTTCGCGGGGTCGAAGCCGTCAAACTCGGTCCAGACCCGCTGCACGAAGCGGCTGGCGCCCTCGACGCCGCCGGTGGTCCACTGAACGTCGCGCTCGGGCGGGCTGTCGGACAGCACGAACAGACGCCCGGCATCCACGCCGTAGGCCTCCAGAATCTCCTCGGGGGCGACCACGTTCTTCTTGGACTTGGACATCTTCTCGATGTCGCCGATGGTCAGGGTTTCGCCGGTGGAGCGGCGGGTGGCGGTGCGTCGGTCGCCATCGGCGACGATCTCCACGTCGGTGGGTTCGACCCACTTGCCGTCGGCCGCCTTGTAGGTCTCGTGGACCACCATGCCCTGGGTGAACAGTCCGGCGAACGGCTCCTTCACCTCCATCAGGCCTGCATCCGACAGGGCCCGGGTGATGAAGCGGGCGTACAGCAGGTGCAGGATCGCGTGCTCGACCCCGCCGATGTACTGGTCCACCGGCAGCCAGCGATTCGCCGCCGCCTTGTCGATGGGCGCGTCGGCCGTGGGATCGGTGAAGCGCGCGAAATACCACGAGCTGTCCACGAAGGTGTCCAGGGTGTCTGTCTCGCGCCGGGCGTCCGCGCCGCACGAGGGGCATTTGACGTGCTTCCACGTGGGGTGGCGATCCAGCGGATTGCCCGGCACGTCGAAGGTCACGTCCTTCGGCAGCTCGACCGGCAACTGGTCGGCCGGAACCGGGACCGGTCCACACGCCTCGCAGTGAATGATGGGGATGGGACAGCCCCAGTAGCGCTGGCGCGACACGCCCCAGTCCCGCAGGCGGTAGACCGTGGCGCCTTCGCCCAGCCCGGCCGCCTCGATGCGCGCCACCGCCGCCTTTTTGGCGGCCTCCACGTCCAGCCCGTCCAGATCGGCCGAGTTGAAGATGCGGCCCGGGCCCACATAGGCCTCGTCCGCCACGGCGAAGTCCTCGCCGGCGCCGTCGGGGCGCACCACCGGGATGACCGGCAGATCGTATTTGCGGGCGAAATCCAGATCCCGCTGGTCGTGGGCCGGGCAGGCGAAAATGGCGCCGGTGCCGTACTCCGACAGGATGAAATTGGCGATCCACACCGGGACCGTGCGCGTGGGATCCAGCGGATGGATGGCGGTCAGGCCGGTGTCGAAGCCGATCTTCTCGGCCTGATCGATCTCGGCCTGGCTGGCGCCGCCCTTCTTGCACTCGGCGATGAAGGCGGCGGCCTCGGAGCTACGCTGGGCTATGGCGGCCGACAGCGGATGATCGGGGGCCAGGCCCACGAAGGACGCGCCGTACAGGGTGTCGGGCCGGGTGGTGAACACCTCGACGCTCTCGAAGCCGGACGGGACATCGCCCTTCAGGGGCCAGGTCACCCGGGCGCCGGTGGAGCGGCCGATCCAGTTGGCCTGCATCAGCCTGACCTTCTCGGGCCAGCGGTCCAGCGAGGCGAGCCCTTCCACCAGATCATCGGCGTAGTCGGTGATCCGCAGGAACCACTGGGTCAGCTTCTTCTTCTCGACCTCGGCGCCAGAACGCCAGCCGCGGCCGTCGATCACCTGCTCGTTGGCCAGCACGGTGTTGTCCACCGGATCCCAGTTGACGACGCCTTCCTTGCGATAGACCAGGCCGCGCTTCAGCAGCTCGATGAACCACGCCTGCTGCTTGCCGTAATAGGCCGGGTCGCAGGTGGCGAACTCGCGGCTCCAGTCCAGCGACAGGCCCAGCAGCTTCAGCTGGTCGCGCATGGCGGCGATGTTGGACCACGTCCAGTCGCCCGGATGCACGCCGCGCTCCATAGCCGCGTTCTCGGCCGGCATGCCGAAGGCGTCCCAGCCCATGGGGTGCAGCACGTCGAACCCCTGGGCCCGCTTGTGACGGGCCACCACGTCGCCCATCACATAGTTACGGGCGTGGCCCATGTGGATGTTCCCGCTGGGGTAGGGGAACATCTCCAGCACGTAGTATTTCGGCCGCCCGGTCTCGCCGGTCGGGGTTACAAAGGCTTTCGCCGCCTCCCAGCGCGCACGCTGGCGGGGTTCGGCCGTCCGGGGATCGTATCGCGTCATGGGGTCAGTCTGACTCCGGCGATCAGCCGGCGTAGGCGAGGTTCAGCTGTCGCGCCCGCGTCAGGATGGCGTTCTCCAGGTCCGTTTCGGTCTGGGGATTCACCGGCTGGGCGATCCACTGGCCTGCCTCGTTGCGAATCTCGCGGGTCACGGTGACGTTCAGGGCGTCGGCGCGCAGGCGCGTGTCCAGGATGAACACCGTGGCCTTGAAGCGCTCGTTCGGCGATGCGGCCGGGGTGTGCCAGTCATAGTTGATCACACCGCCCCACGGGTCGGCGGTGATCAGCGGCATGAAGGACAGGGTGTCCAGTGAGGCGCGCCAGAGGAAGCTGTTCACCCCGATGCCCTGTTCCGTCCCTGCCGAGGCCGCGTTGTCGCCGCGCGAAAGGGGGTTCAGGCTGCCGCAGCTCGCCAGGGCGACGCTGCAGGCGATCAGGGCGATCGACGCGCCACGAGTGATGGCCATGGGAAACTCCGTCAAATGATTGCCGTCCCGCCCGGGCGCGCACGACCGGACGACCGGCGCCGCGCCCCCACGGACCGCCAAACCGTCTATAGCATGGCGAACCGCCGCGCTGACAAGCGGCCCTGCGCATTCTGATGCGGGAACTCCCGTGTTGCGCGAGCCACAGGCCGCGGGGAACCCGTCACGGAACCTTGTCCAAGCCATCGCATTGCGTTGACCGGGCTGTGAGACCATGTCTAATCGATGCTGCCGGTATCGGTCACACCGACCGGTCGGCGAAGGACGAACAACGGTCCAGGCTGGGTTGAAGGCGGAAACGAGTGATGCGGGTCCAGGGACTCATTCTTGCGATGGCTGCTGTTGCAGCCCTGGCGACGACGGCGTCCACCGCCTCGGCGCAGACTCGCGAGTCCGCCCGCGCCGCCGTTCAGGCTTCCCCCACCGTCCGCAATGATCTGGTTTCCGGACAGGAAGCGCCCCGGCGCGGCCTGCGCTGGAACGAGGACGGCCGCTGGGGCCTCGACCTGAACCTCAGCCAGCCGGTCGGCCGCGAGGCGGACTGGAGCGACGTGCAGGCGGGCGCCTATTACCGCCTGAACCCGCGTCTTCGGGTCGGCGCCGCCGCCTCCCTGTCCGATCCCCAGACCGATCCGGCCCGTCCGGTGGAGACGGATCGCCGTTCGCTGCCGCGCGTGCGGCTGGAGACGATCTTCAAGTTCTAGGTTTCCGCCTTCGAGGCGAGCCGCTATCGAGGCGCTGGAGCCAGCGCCTCGATATTATTTGCGCGTTGCGCTCTAGACGGCTTCCAGATTTCGCTCTGTAGCCGCAGCGCGCATGGCTTTCTGCAGCTTTTCGAAGGCGCGCACCTCGATCTGGCGCACGCGCTCGCGGCTGACGCCGTACTGGCCGGCGAGCTCCTCGAGGGTGACGGGGTCATCCTTGAGTCGGCGTTCGGTCAGGATGTGCTTCTCGCGATCCGTCAGCTCCTCCATGGCCTCCTGAAGCAGACCCATGCGCAGGGAGTGCTCCTCGGTGTCGGCCAGGCGGGTTTCCTGGGACACCTGGGTGTCGTCGGTCAGCCAGTCCTGCCACTCGCTTTCGCTGTCGGAGCGCAGGGGCGAGTTCAGGGACGCATCGCCCGTCAGGCGCCGGTTCATGTTGATCACGTCTTCTTCGGGCACGCCGAGATCGGTGGCGATCTTGGTGACGTGCTCGGGACGCAGGTCGCCTTCCTCGAAGGCGGAGATCTGGCTCTTGGCCTTGCGCAGGTTGAAGAACAGCTTCTTCTGGGCGGCGGTGGTGCCCATCTTCACCAGCGACCAGGAGCGCAGGATGTATTCCTGGATCGAGGCGCGGATCCACCACATGGCGTAGGTGGCCAGGCGGAAGCCCTTGTCGGGATCGAATTTCTTGACCGCCTGCATCAGGCCGACATTGCCCTCGGAGATCACTTCGCCGATGGGCAGGCCATAGCCGCGATAGCCCATGGCGATCTTGGCCACCAGGCGCAGGTGTGAGGTCACAAGGCGGTGCGCCGCTTCGGGATCTTCGTGCTCGGACCAGCGCTTGGCGAGCATGAATTCCTCGTCCTTGGTCAGCATCGGAAACTTGCGGATTTCCGTCAGATAGCGGGACAGTCCCTGTTCAGGCGACATGACCGCAAGTGATTTCAAAGCCATATGGCTACCCTCCAACGCATCAAGAGCAGGCGTTGCTCGGTCCGACCACCGGATGTGCACCGGACCTTTCGCCCCTCAACCAGCCAGATAGGAATGGGTTTCGTCCTTTGTCAGGGGTGAATCGACGCAGACGTGAACAATTGTGTTCTTTACGCATCGCCATCCGGCACAAACAGTATAGCAGGAAGTCAGTCCTTTTTCAAGACGGACTAGTCTCGGCCCGGCAAACGGCACCGCTCGGCGGGCAGGGCGGCGGCGGGAGAGTCGGGATCATAGTCCGGGCGGAAGAAGACTTCGGCCACGGTCCAGCACCTGCGCGCGGCGGCCGAGCCTTCCGGCGTGCAGGCTGCGGTCAGGGCCAGGGTGGCCGGATCACGTTCCGGTCGATCGAGACGCCAGAAACGGGTTTCGTCCCGCGCGGCCAGCGGGGTCGTCCTGGCCTCCGTATGTGCGAAAGCGGCGATCAGGTCAGGCATGCCTTCGCCGCCGTACCCGCCGTCGACGTGGGCCGCCAGCTTCAGGACGCGCTGATCATCGCCGCAAACCGCCACGGCGATCTGACGGCCGCCGGACTCGATCCAGCCTGTGCGGCGGGTGACCCCGTGCTCCAGATCGTGCGTGGACCAGGGATTGGGCGGCGCCAGATGCCAGCGCGTGTTGCGTGAGCGGGTCCCGAAGGCGTCCCATCTCAGGCTCCAGTCCCAGCGGGTGACAGCCATGAAGCTGGCGATGTCCTGCGCCAGAGCCTCATGGGCGGCCGGTGACCCGGGTTCCGGCTGTCGTGCCTGGCCGGGTGCGGCAAGGGCGGCGGCGACAAGGATTGCAAGCAAGCGCAGCGTCATGGTCCGTCTCCTGTCTGGAGGGCGGACCGAATCGTGCCCCCATGGCGAGGGCCATGCTGCACACGGAAGCTGACAGAGTCAGATGCCGATGATCTGGCGATAGGTGGGGTGGACCGTTTCGGCGTGTTCGGGATGCCGTTTCAGCCAGCCGGCGAAGAAGGGGCAGACGGGCAGGATCTTGAGCCCTCGCGCCTCGATGTCCGCCAGGACGTGACGGGCCAGGGCGCTGGCGTGGCCTTTGCCTTCAAGTGGAACTGGGGTGATCGTTTCGGTGATCATCACGCCGCCGTCCACCAGATTGTAGGTGGCGACGATGATCCCGCCGTCGACGGCCAGTTCATACCGTTTGGCCTCGGTGTTGTCGGTGAAGGCGCCCTGTTCCGTCATGTCAGTTTTCCCTGTCGTATTCACCGGAGCCTAGCGGGCGTGGAAAACCGGGCAAGCGGACTTTGCGGTAACCGGTTTCCACGGCATGGTTTCTCCATAAGCAACGGGGAAACGTAATGCAGGGGTTTCACAGGCGGGATGTGATGGGATTGGGGCTGGCGGCGGCCGCCGCCGCGCTGACGGCCGGCCCGGCCCGGGCCCAGGGGGCGCCGGATAGCGTGGAACGCTGGGGCCTCTTCGAGGCGGCCCTGAGCGGGCGGGCGCCGGGCAACCCGTTCGATGTCACCGTGACGGGCGTGTTCACCCACGGCGGTCGAACAATCGAAGCGCCCGGGTTCTATGACGGCGAGGGCGTCTGGCGCGTGCGGTTCAGCCCACCTGAAGAGGGCTCCTGGACATGGACGATCCGGAGCGACCTGGCGGACCTGGACGGCCGTAGCGGCGCCTTACGCGCGACGGCGCCGGGGCAAGGCAATCATGGGCCGGTCGCCGTGGCCGACACCTTCCACTTCGCCCATGCGGACGGCACGCCCTATCGTCCGCTGGGCACCACCAGCTACGGCTGGACTCACCAGGGCGAGGCGCAACGGTTGCGGACGTTGGAGACCCTCGCCGCTTCGCCGTTCAACAAGATCCGCATGCTGGTCTTCCCAAACGGCTCCATTCCGCATGAACCGCTGTTCCCGTTCGAGAAAAGCGGGCCGGGCGAGGCGGACTGGGATTTCACCCGGTTCAATCCGGCCTATTTCCAGCGGCTGGACCAGCAGGTGGCCGCCCTGATGGCGCTGGGCGTGCAGGCCGATGTGATCCTGTTCCACCCCTATGACGAGGATCGCTGGGGCTTTGACCGCATGCCGGCCGAGGTGGATGACCGGGTCATCCGCCATGTGGTCGCGCGGCTGTCGGCCTACCGGAATGTCTGGTGGTCCATGGCCAACGAGTTCGACATTCTGGAGCACAAGACAGACGCCGACTGGGACCGCATGTTCCAGCTGGTGCGCGATGTGGACCCACACGGGCGGTTGCGGTCGATCCACAACTGGCGGCGCATCTATGACAACTCGCACCCATGGGTGACCCACGCCTCGATCCAGAACGGCTCGGCCGTGGTGGATGACGCGCGGGCGGTGATCTACCGCGACGTTTGGTACAAGCCGGTGGTGTTCGACGAGGTCCGCTACGAGGGGACCATGGAGGACCGCTGGGGCAATCTGACCGGTCAGGAGATGACCCGCGCCTTCTGGGAGGGGCTGATCGCCGGAACCTACGTGGGCCACAGCGAAACCACGCCGAATTCCGACGCGGGCTTCTGGCTCGGCATCGGCGGCACGCTGGTGGGCGAAAGCCCGGCGCGGCTGGCCTTCTTCAAGGGCGTGATGGATGCGGCGCCGGCCCCCGGCTACGAACCCATCGACAAGTGGTGGGAGCAGCATCTGGGCGGCAAGCTGGGCCGGCTCTATCTGCGCTACTTCGGCGAGGACGCGCCCACCGAATGGACCGTCGATCTTCCGCGAGACGAGCTGGAGGGCGGCGAGCGGTTCGAGGTGGACGTCATCGACACCTGGGCCATGACCATCGACACCCTGCCGGGCGTCTTCACCATGGCGCGCAAGGACCGCTACTTCTTCCACGATCCGGCGAGGCTCACGGTCAGCCTGCCGGGACGCCCGTGGATGGCGGTGAGGGTGCGGCGAGTCTAGAGGTCGGCCAGCAGGATCTCCAGCATCCGCATGTCTTCCGGGGGATCGGTTTCGAAGCGCAGGGCTTCGCCGGTGATCGGGTGGACGAAGCCCAGGACGGCGGCGTGCAGGGCCTGGCGCTTCAGGCTGGCGGCGGCGATGGCGTCCTTCACCGGCTGGACCGGGCTGCCGGAGCCATAAGTGGGATCGCCCAGGATCGGCGCCCCTTTCGACGCCAGGTGCACGCGGATCTGGTGCGTGCGGCCGGTGTGCAGGGTGCAGGCGACGCGGGCGGCCATGGGGGCGCCGCCGGGCTTTTTCGGTGCGCCGAACACCTGCTGGACCCGGTAGTCGGTGATGGCCAGCCGTCCGCCGGATTTCAGCACCGCCATCTTCTTGCGGTCGGCGTTGGAGCGGCCGATCTGCGTCTCGATGCGGCCCCGCGCCGGGTCGGGTCCGCCCCGCGTCAGGGCGATGTAGGTGCGCTCGATGTCGTGGGTCGCGAACAGGGCCGACAGGCCCGCGTGGGCCGCATCGGACTTGGCGGCGACCATGACGCCGGAGGTGTCCTTGTCCAGCCGGTGGACGATGCCGGGCCGGGCCACCCCGCCGACGCCTGACAGCGAGCCCGCGCAGTGATGCAGCAGGGCGTTGACCAGGGTGCCGGTCTCGTTGCCGGGCGCCGGATGGGCAGCCATGCCCGCGGGCTTGTCCACCACGATCAGGTGGGCGTCCTCGAACAGCACTGGCAGGGGCAGGGCCTCCGGAGCCGGATCCGCCGGGGCGAGCGCCGGGATCAGGATGTCGTAGAGCCCCGGCGCGGCCTTGCCCGCGCGGGATACGGGCGCGCCGTCCAGGGTGACGCGGCCCTGTTCGATCAGGGCCTGGAGCCGGGCGCGGGACAGGTCGGGCATCTCGTCGGCCAGAGCCTTGTCCAGCCGCTGGCCGGCGTGGGATTCGGTCAGGCGCACGGTCCGGGCGGCCCCGCCGGTTTCCTCAACATCTTCGTCAGCATCCATTCAGCCTGTGTGGGGTGAACTGGACCGGAAATCCAGCGGTGGAACCGTCAAGCTCTGGCCAAACCGGGTTCCTTGAGGCATCTAGCCGCCGGGCGAAGAGGTTAACGGGGAGCAGGATCATGCGCATTGTTCTGACGCTGGCGGCGGGGGCGGTCCTGATGGGCTTGGGCAGCTGCGCCACCATGAGCGAGGACCAGTGTCTTGCGGGTGACTGGGTCGGCCAGGGCCGCGCAGACGGCGTGGCGGGCTACGGCGCCGGGCGGCTGTCTGACCACGCCGAGGCCTGCGCCCGGCACGGGGTGACGCCGGACCCGAGCGCCTATTACCGGGGTCATGAGCAGGGCGTGCGCCAGTATTGCGTGCCGGGCCGCGCCTTCCGGGTCGCGGTGTCGGGCGGCGGGTATGCCAACGGATTCTGTCCTGCCGATCTGGAGCAGGATTTTCTATACGCCTATGCCGATGGCAGACTGATCTGGGACGCCATGCAGCGCGCCGACACCCTGCGCGCGCGCGCCGATGAGCTCCGCGCCCAGGCCGCCGAATACGAGCAGGACATCCGCGACGAGGAATACCGCCTCGCCAACGAGGAAGGGCTGACCGACGAGAACCGCCGCACGATCCGCGAGCGCATCCGCCGCCTGCGTCGTGACCGCGACACGGCAAACGACCAGGCTAACGCCCTGTCCTATGACGTGACGGACGCGGACCGCGAGGTCAGCCGCCTGCGCAGCCGGTTCATCCCCGTCTACGGAAACTGGTGAGGGCCTCTCCCGCGAAAGGGAGATGATCGTGCCTTGCTTGCCCTTTTCCGCGCCTCGCTCCAGTTAGGTGGGACACCCACCTGAACCGGAGCGAGGATGCCGCACGCCGACAGCCTGATCATCACCCTTGTGGGCGGTTTCGTGCTGGCGTTCGTGTTCGGCATGATCGCCAACCGGCTGAGGCTGTCGCCGCTGGTGGGCTATCTGCTGGCGGGGGTTCTGATCGGGCCGTTCACCCCGGGCTATGTGGCGGACATGGAGCTGGCGCCGCAACTGGCCGAGATCGGGGTCATCCTGCTGATGTTCGGGGTGGGGCTGCATTTCTCGCCCCGCGACCTGATGAAGGTGCGCAAGGTCGCCGTGCCGGGCGCCCTGGCCCAGATTTCGGCGGCTACGCTGCTGGGCTGGGCGCTGGGACGATTGCTGGGCATGGGCGACGGCGAGGCCCTGTTGCTGGGCTTCTCCCTGTCGGTGGCCTCCACCGTGGTGCTCTTGCGGGCGCTGGAGGAGCGCCAGCAGATCAAGACCGAGGTCGGGCGCGTGGCCATCGGCTGGCTGATCGTCGAGGATCTGGTCATCGTCATCGCCCTGGTCATGCTGCCCCTGCTGGTGCTGCCGGGCGGGCAGGCAGCGGACCCCGCGACCCTGGGTCTGTCCATCGGCTGGACCCTGCTGAAGGTGGCTGTCTTCGTGGGACTGATGTTCGTGGTCGGCGGGCGGGTGCTGCCCTGGGTTCTGGTGCGCATCGCCCACACCAAGTCGCGTGAGCTGTTCACCCTTGGCGTGCTGGCCATCGCCCTGGGTATCGCCTGGCTGGCCTATGCGGTGTTCGGCGCCTCGTTCGCCCTGGGGGCGTTCGTCGCGGGAGTGGTGCTGAACGGCACGCCGCTGGGGCACAATGCGGCGGAGCGGGCGCTGCCCCTGCGCGACGCCTTCGCGGTGCTGTTCTTCGTCTCGGTGGGGATGCTGTTCGACCCGACCATCGTGATCCGCGAGCCCCTGGCGGTGTTCGGCGTGCTGATGATCGTGCTGGTGGGCAAGTCCATGGCGGCGCTGGCCATCACCAGCCTGTTCCGGGTCAACCGCCACGTCAGCTTCACGGTCGCCGCCAGCCTGGCCCAGGTGGGCGAGTTCACCTTCATCCTGGCGTCGCTGAGCGTCTATCTGGGCGCAATGAGCCGCGAGACCCAGGACCTGATCCTGGCCGGGGCCCTGATCTCCATCGCCATCAATCCGTTCATGTTCAGGCTGGCGGACTGGCTGGATGCGCGCAAAAATCCTCCCTCATCGGGGGAGGGGGACCATGCGCAGCATGGTGGAGGGGGCGGTTCAGCGGCGATGGTCTGACCGGAAGTCGGTGGAGCGGGCAGCCCCCTCCACCGCTTCGCGGTCCCCCTCCCCCGATGGGGGAGGATCGTGGTCAGAGCACCCCGATCATGCTGGCCACCAGAGGGTGGCGGACGATGTCCTGTTCGGCCAGGCGGACCACGGCGATGCCGGACACGGCCTCCAGGCGTTCGGCGATGTCGGACAGGCCGGACAAGGAGGGCAGCAGGTCGGACTGCTGGGGGTCGCCGGTGACCACCATGGTGGAGTGCCAGCCCAGCCGGGTCAGCAACATCTTGAGCTGGACGTAGGTGCAGTTCTGGGCCTCGTCCACCACGATGAAGGCGTTGTTCAGGGTGCGGCCGCGCATGTATCCCACCGGCGCGATCTCGATCAGGCCTTCGGCCATCAGGGCCTTGACCCGCTTCATGGAGAGGCGGTCCGACAGGGCGTCGTAGAGGGGCCGCAGATATGGGGCCAGCTTGTCCTCCATGTCGCCCGGCAGGTAGCCGATGGACTCGCCGGCCTCGACCGCCGGACGAGACAGAACGATGCGGCCGACCTTGCCCGCTTCCAGCGCCTCGACCGCCTTGGCCACGGCCAGATAGGTCTTGCCGGTGCCTGCCGGCCCGAGGGCCAGGGCCAGATTGTGGGTGTCGATGGCCTCCATCAGTTCGGCCTGACCGTCCGACTTGGGCTTGAGGGTCTTCATGTAGGACTGGTCGCGGTCGTCATTGGACGGATAGGGCGACCAGCCCTGCTGGGTTGGAAGCCGCCGGACCTTGGCGTCCTCGGAAAACTGGCGTGTATCGAACACGCCCTCCCTGGCCATTTCACGGGATTGGCGCTTGAGGGCGGAACGCTTGGTCATGGTAGCCTCCGAGGCATGAAAAAAGGCGAGACCCGGAAGGGACCCGCCTCGAACGAGAGCGTTGGGGAGGAGAAAAGACGCAGGGCGCCGTCGCAACCGGTCGGGGGCAGGGCTCCCGGCGGGAAAACCCGCCGCCGAACGAAACGCGACACGCAAGCGTCCTCGTGTCTGGCCGGACCGGGCGTGATCCGGCTACGGATCCGAAGTCGCTGGCGCGATCTCGAATCGCTGAACAAGTTTGATGCTAACGTGGTTTCCAAACGCTTAAAGCGCTGAAAAAGATAAAAGTTACGAGGAGTTCGGATGACTGTTTACAGTCTTGACGCAAAGCAACCGCAGCTTCCGCCAGAGGGCGAATACTGGATCGCGCCGAATGCGACGGTGATAGGAGACGTGATTCTTCACCCGGGCGCCAGCATCTGGTGGAACGCGGTGGTGCGTGGCGACAACGAGCCCATCACCATCGGGCCGGACAGCAACATCCAGGACGGTTCGGTGCTGCATAATGACGTGGGCGTGCCGCTGACCATCGGCCGCGGGGTGACGGTGGGGCACAAGGTGATGCTCCACGGCTGCGACATCGGCGACAACAGCCTGATCGGCATCAACGCCGTGGTGCTGAACCGGGCCAGGATCGGCCGCAACTGCATCATCGGGGCGGGGGCGATCATCACCGAAGGCAAGGAGATCCCCGACAACTCACTGGTTGTGGGGGCGCCGGGCAAGGTGATCCGCACCCTGGAGCCGCCCCAGATCGAGATGCTGAGGATGTCGGCCGAGCACTATGTGCAGAACTGGAAGCGGTATGCGCGGGGCCTGACCAAACTCGATTAGGCGATGCGGCGGCCGTCGACGGCCGCGAGGGTCAGGGCGGCGCGGCGCACGGGCGGCGTGGCGGCGGGGGTCATGGCGCGCACGATCAGGCCCTGGACATCCTTCGCCTCGTCGCCATCGGCCCCCAGGGGCTGATAAAGACCGAGCAGCCGGTCGGGCAGGCCGGTGGGGCCGCGCAGGGGGGCGGCCACGATCTCGGCGGGCAGCAGGGCGCCGTCCTCCATCTCCATGTCGGCGCTGAAGATCATGGGGCGGCCCTCGCGGAACGCCTGGGCCAGCCCCCGGTGGACCATCAGCCGGCTTTCGCGGCGCCAGACCTCCAGCACATAGGCACCCTTGAGCGGGCGGCCATGAGCGCGCTCGATCCAGCCGCCGGCCAGGCGGAACACCAGGCCCTCATCCCGACGCTCGGCGAGGAACACCTGCGGCAGAAGGCGGCCCAGGGCATTGGGGTCGAAGGCGGCGCGATCGGGAATGCGCGACGCGCCGGGCAAGGCCGTCCACGCGTCCACAAGCCGCTGAATGCCGGAATGAAACACCGAATCTGTCATCGGCGGCGCCTTCGCAAGGGTCGGGCCGCCCGGCGCCGGGGTCATGGCAACGGAAACGCAAGGGTTTGCTGTCTGTATGGCAATCTGAACCGGCCTGCGTCTTGCAGGGCCGGGCAAGGTTTTGAATGCGGGAGCCCGACCCATGCGGTTGCGGATCAGACACTGGATGCCGGCCCTTGCGGGCCTGTTCGTGGTCGGCCTGGCCGACGAGGCGGCGGCCCAATGCGGGCCGACCACCTGTCCGCCGCCGCCGCCGCCGTGCTGCGGCGGTGGAGGCAATGTGAACGTCAACGTCAATGTGAACACCAACGTCAACGCCTCGGCCCGCGCTGGCGCCTCGGCGCGTGCGGGCTCGACCATCGTGGTCGGCGGTGGGGGCGGCGCCTATTTCCAGGTGGACCAGCCCTATCCCACCACGATCCAGGGCCTGAACGTGGGCGGCATGGCCATGAGCCGGATGGTGCGGGTGCCCTATACCGAGACGCGCCGCTCGATGCGCCGCGTGGTGATCCAGGCCGTGTGCATCGACACGCGGTCCGTGCCCCATCCCGCCGCCCAGGTGCGCCCCGGCCGCGACGTGCTGGAAAGCTATGAGGGCGAACTGTACCGCTGCCTGGCGGGCACGCGCCTGCAGGTGACCCTGGCCGAATATCTGGACGAGGTGAATTTCGACGGCGGCGAGACGCTGCAATGCCGTGCGGGCGAGTCCCTGTGGCATTCGCGCGGGATCGTCGAATGCCGCCCGCAGCGTCCCGAGCGGGACTGCAACGAGCGGTCGCTGCTGCGCCGCTACGGCGCGGGCATCAAGATCCTGACCCTGTATCGCGAAGAGACCTACACGGCCTGGCGCGAAGAGGTGATCGAGGAGTCCTATGGTGAAGTGATCAACTCGGCCATCACCCTGGACGGGGGCGTGGGCGGCCGGGTGTTCTGAACCCGCCGTTCAGCGCCGCGTCATGCGCGGCGGGCCACGATGGGCCGGTCGATCTGATCGACGCCTTCCTGAGTGCGACTTGACGGCCCCGGTCACCGACCGGGGCCGTTTTTCGTCAGCAAGCTTAAGCGAGAGCCTGATTCCCGGCATCGGTGGAATCGCGAAAGCGATCCCACCTCAACCGATCAGGTTCTATTCGGCCGCCGCCTCGGCCGTGACCGTGGCGCGCCAGGCGCGGTCAGGCTGGAGGTAGGCCTGGGCCGCCTGCTGGATTTCCTCGGGCGTGATGGATTCCAGCTCGGTCAGGATGTTGCGGACCGCTTCGATCTTGGTCGGATCGTCGTGGAAGCCGTCCAGGGCGTTCAGCCAGTAGGGGTTGGTGTTGCGAGCCCGCCGGATGGACTCGACCACCGACAGGCGGGCGCGGTTCAGTTCATCCTCGTCGACCGGAGCGTCGCGCAGGCCGGCCGCGATCTGGTCGGCCGTCTCGAAGAAGCCGTCCAGGGCCTCGGGCGGCGTCTCGATCTGGATGAAGGCGTAGCCGTAGTCCGGGAACACCGTCGAGGAGCTGGCCCCGGCGCGCGGCGAATAGGCCACGCCCTGGTTTTCACGCAGTTCGTCGGTGACGCGCAGCTGCAGCACCTCGGCCATCAGGCTGGCGATGCGGGCGTCGCGGCGATCGCCGATGGAGTCCGTGGTCGGCCAGGCCACATAGCCCAGGGCCTGTCCGGCCTGGCCCGTGTGGGTCAGGCGGACCGGTTCGGACACCGGGGCCGGGAAGGCCACGTTGAGGGCCGACGCCGGGCGCTCGGGCGCTGCCGAACGGGTGGGCAGGGCGCCGAAGGTGGCGCCGACCGCGGCGACGGCGTCCTCGACCGTCACATCGCCCACCACCAGGATTTCGACCGGACCGGCGCCGGTGGACTGGGTGAACAGCTGACGCATCTCATCGATGGAGCCGCCCGCGATCTCTTCGGCGGTGGGGAAGCTGAAGCGCTTGTCGCCGTTGGCCACGAGACCCGAGCCCTCGAGCGCGAAGGCGCCGCCGGGGGTGGCGCGCAACTGGTCCAGATACTGGCCCATCAGGCCCTGCATCCGCTGGAACGGCTCCGGGCGCCAGGCGGCGTCGGTGAAATAGGCCGCCAGAAGCTGCATCTGGGTCTGGAAGTCCTCGGGCCGCGTGGCGCCGGAGAGGGTGAAGGCGTCCTGGCCCGCACCCGCGCTGACGCTGACCACGTCGGCGGCGAGGACCTGTTCGATCTGGGTGCGGGTCAGCTGGCCGAGGCCGCCTTCGCTGAGCACCGGATCGATGGCCCACAGGGGGGTCATGCGGTCGGAAGGCAGGTCCAGATCGCCGCCGCCCGCGCGCACGGACACCAGGATCTGCTCATCGCTGAAGTCGGTCGGCTTGACCGTCAGGCGGACGCCGTTGGGGAAGGTGACCAGGGTGGTGCCCATATCCTCGATCACGGACTGGTCTGAGGGCGCGGCGGCCGTTCCGAAGTCCGTGTAGGGCCATTCCATGGCCTCGGTGGCGGCGGGGGCCTCCACCGGAACCTGCTGGGACGCTTCCAGGGCCGCGGTGACTACAGCCGCTCCGCCCTCGATGGGCTGGGGGGTGGTGATCAGGGCCAGGGGGCCGTTGCCGTCGAAGGTGGCGCGCAGGATGGCGTTGACGTCCGCCACGGTCATGCTTTCGACCACGGCGTTGAAGATGGCCAGATTGGTGGCCGGGTTTGTGAAGACGTCCTCGTTGTTGACCGCGTTGAGCAGGCCGCCGGCCAGGGCCGGGGTCTGGCGCGTGGCGGCGCCGGCGGCGGCGTTCTCCAGCGCGGTGCGGATCTCGGTGACCTCGCGCTGCAGCTCGGCCTCGCTGACGCCGTGCTGCACCAGACGGCGCTGCTCCTGTTCAGCGGCCTCGATGGCCGGCTGCCAGGCGCCGGTCTCGAAATTGGCGACCACCAGGCCGATGTCCATGGCGCCGAACAGTTCCTGATGACCGCCGCCGCCGCCGAGGAAGGGCGGGTTGGAGGATCGCGACAGTTCGCTCATGCGCCGGTTCAGGACCGCCAGGCCCAGGTTGCGCAGGACGCCTTCGCGGCGCGTCTCAAGGCTGTCGGGACGCTGGTCGGGCTCCTGGGTCCAGATCAGCTGGGCGCTGGACTGGGCGCCGGGCTCGATATGGATGTAGGTCTCGGCCTCGCGCGGCTGCAGTTCGCCGATGACCGGATCAGGCCCGGCCGGATACTCATTGGTCCAGTCCGCGAAGGTGTCGCGGATCTTGGCTTCCATCACGTCCACGTCGAAATCGCCGACCGCGATCAGGGTGGCGCGCTCGGGACGGTAGTAGGCGCGGTAGAAGTCGACGAAACGCTCGCGGGGCGCGGTGCGGATGATGTCCAGGTCGCCGATGGGCAGGCGGTTGGACAGGCGCTGGCCGGGGGCCACGAACTGAAGCAGGGCCCGGGTGGCGCGCAGCTGGGGCGTGTTGCGGGTGCGCTCCTCGCCGACGATGACGCCGCGCTCACGGTCCACGGCTTCGGGATCGAACAGCAGCTCGCTGGCGGTTTCGCGCATGACCATCAGGCTGGTGTCCACCACCTCGTCGGAGGTGTTGGGCAGGTTCAGCAGATAGGCGGTCTGGTCAAAGCTGGTGAAGGCGTTGGTGTCGCCGCCGAAGGACAGGCCCAGCCGCTCCAGCCGCCGGGTCATCTCGCCTTCGGGAATGTTGGTGGAGCCGTTGAAGGCCATGTGCTCGAGGAAGTGGGCCAGGCCCAGCTGATCCTCGTTCTCCGCCAGGGAGCCCGCGTCGATGTTCAGGCGAAGGGCGGCCTGCTGGGGCGGGGTGGCGTTGCGCATGATGGCGTAGCGCATGCCGTTGGGCAGCTGGCCGAAGCGCACATTGGCGTCGGCGGGGATGTCGCTGGTCGCCTGGGGCCAGCCGGGCGCGGCGGACTGTGCGGCCTCGGCCGACGCCGGCGCAGCCTGCCAAGCATGGGCGGGCAGGCCCGTGGACGTCAGCAGCACGGCGGCGGACGCGCCCATGAGCAGGCGGGAAAGACGAGAACGCATGGTAAACTCCGGTCGGTCGCAGCGGGCGGCGCAAAGCGCGAATTCCCGGCGAGCAGGCGACCGCGCGCCCCTTGCGGCGGCCTGGCGCAACCGTAGTGGGCATGCCCGTCAGGGGCAAGCCGGGATGACGATCAGTCCCCGCCGGGCCGGGTGACGTAGAAGGTGGCCGAGTTGCCGACGGCGTTGACGCCGGTGATCACGGCCCGGCCATGGCTGTCGACGCGGGTGTTCGCGGTGGCGGTGACGGCGCCGCTGTTCACCTGGGTGTTGGCCGCCTCCAGATAGCCGGGGCAGTCCGAGCAGGAATAGGCGGTGATGGTGTTGCCCGCGGCGTCGGCGCCCACATAGGCGTCATAGCCGCCGTTGCCCTGGAACGAGGCGTCGGCCTGGACGCCCCCGGAGTTCACCTGGGTGTTGTCGATGCGCACATAGATGTCGGCGTTGCCCACATGGACCGAGTTTGCGGTGGCGCCCGCATGGCTGGTGACCTCGCCGAAGTCGTAGGCCGTGACGATGGCGTTGGCGCGCACGTCCGCGACGTTGCCCTGGTCGGTGCGGGAGATGACCGAGCCGCCCTGGTTGGCGACGGCCACATGGTTGGCGGTGGCGCGGGCGCGGCCGGCCAGGTCCCAGGCGTTGCCGGCGTTGGCGCTGGTGGTGGCCCAGACGGCGGCGCCGGTCTGGCGCTGGCGGATGGTCAGATCCTGGTCGCCCTGGGTGACGGTGGAGGCGACGGTGTTGCCGATGGCCTCGGCGGTGAACTCGGCCTCGGCCGGGACATACTGGGGATTGGCGAAGGTGTAGGCCTGGGTGAAGGCGGCGCTGGTCTGGTCGATGTCGGCGGTGACGACGCCGGCCGAACCGGCCATGGCCGTGACATTGCCGCTGGCCGAGGACTGGACCCGGCCGCCGCCGAGCATGCGCCCGGGCGCGCCGTTGACGGCGACGTCGGCGATCAGGTCGGCGGCGCCCATGGTCTGGGTGGCCTGAACATCGAGATCGGCGCCGTAGGCCTGGGCCTCCAGCCGGTTGCCCTCGACCTGGGAGGTGAGGGTGACGGGCCCCTCGGCCTCGCCCGACAGGTTCAGCTCGATGGTCGAGCGGCCGTTACCGGTCATGGTCTGGTCCGACTGGACCTGAAAGCCCACGCCGTCATCGCCCGACGCCGAGGCGCGGTTGCCCACCGCATAGGTGGAGGCGGTGATCTGATCCTCGGAATCGACCACGTTCAGGGTCTGACCCGCGAAGACGTCGGCGTTGTTGATCTGGCCGTTCAGGACCAGTCCGGGATCCTGCGCTGCGGCCTCAGTAGCGGCCGCGACGCACAGTGTCGTCGCGGCGATCGTGCCAGCGAGACGGGTCGGCGCGAGTCTGGGCATTGTTCGCATCCGTGTTCTGATAAGCGGGGTAATAGCCGCCGGTCGGGCCGACGGTCGAGCCGCCCAGGGGATCGTTGGCGGCGTTCAGGCAGACTTCCGGGCCCGGCGCGCCGTAGAGGTTGGCCATCATCTCGAGCACAGCGCGCTCCACCAGGGTGCGCACGGCCAGCTGGACCGGCTCCATGCCGCCCTGACCGGCCGAGATGTCGAAGACGTTGCCGTTCAGGAAGTCGAACACGCCCGCCGAGATTTCGCGGCCGACGATCTGCTTCTGATAGGAGATGACGTCCACGATCTCCATGGACGTGGTCTGGACCATGCGCAGGTCCAGGGCGACGTTCATGACGAAGACCCGGCCGTTGATAATGCCGGAGCCCCCGGTGTCGGTGTCCACCTCGCCGCCGGCGATGTCGAAGCCGGCCGAGCGGATGTTGTAGTTCACCTCGGTGATGCCGCCGACAATGTAGAAGTCGGAGCCGGGCACCTGTCCGGCCAGGATCTGGCGGAAGGGCGGGGCCTCGGGATTGTCCGCGCCGCCTTCCTCGCCGATCAGGCGGTTGTTGGCGTAGCGCAGCTCCAGTTCGGACACCGAGGTGTCGTAGCGCTCGACCATGCGGGCGCCGGACTTGGCCAGGGCCGAGAAGGCCATCAGGGACGCGCCCTGGGTGATCTGGCGGCCGCCGTCCGTCGAGACCGTGCCGGTGTAGTCGCTGATCCGGCCCACCGCGATGCGCGGCGAGGGCAGGTCGTAGCGGCGGGCGTAGTCGGCCAGGCAGTACAGGGCCGTGGAATAGGGGGTCGGGTTGGCCGTCACCGGCGCATTGCCGATGGGCCTGGCGTAAAGGCCGTCAGGTCCGGCCGAGGTGCTGACGCAGCCGGCCATGAGGGCGGCCGCCGCCGTGGCGGCGATCAGAGGCCGGAAGCGGCGTCTGGTCTCACTCATCATCGCCATCCAGGTTCAGCGTGCCGTTCAGCGCGGTTCCGGCGGTGATGTCGCCCGTGTTGGTCTGGCGCGAATTGATGATGACGGTGTTCCGGCTGCCCTGGATCACCACGTTCAGGCTGTTGCCGATGGCCGTGGCGCCGGCGATGCCGGTGGAGCCGTTGCCGGCCCCCGAATAGGCGGAGGCCACGCCGCCCGAGCTCTGCGAATAGGCGCTGGCCCCGGACTGGATGATGCCGTTGACGATCAGGCGGTTGCCGTTGGCGTCACGGGTCGAGCCGGTGGCGGCGCGCGCGGTGGTGTAGCGCGACCCCTGATAGCCCGCCTGGAACGGAGCCGCGCCGGAGGACCCGGCCGACTGGGCGGCCGCCAGTTCCGGCGCCGCCAGGGCCACGGCCAGGGCCGTCACCGCGATAATCTTGCCGCCTGCCATTTCGACGCTCCCGCGCGAACAGAGTGAACGGGCTGGAAAGCAACCCGCGTGCCAAAGTGGGGCAGGGTCGTTAAGAAGCGCTTGATGACCGGGGGCAGGACGCGCATTTGATCCCCATGGATTCCGAACGCCCCGCCACGCCGCCGACACCCGAATCGCCGCCAGGCCGCGAGCCGGTGTTCAATGCGCCGGTGCTGGCGCTGTTGCTGGCGACCTCGATCGTGGGTCTGTACGCCCTGCAGAGCGGACCCGACGAGATGGAGATCAGCTATCGCTACGGCCTGATTCCCGCGCGCATGGCGGAGGGAGACTATGCCGGGCTGGTTACGCACATGCTGGTCCACGGCGGCTGGATGCACGCCATCATGAACGGGGTGGGCGCCCTGGCCTTCGCCGCGCCGGTCGCCCGCCTGATGGGCGGACTGAAGGGGCTGATCGGGTTCTTCTCTCTATATATAGCGTGCGGCGTGATCGCGGGCGGAGGCTACGCCCTGCTGCACCTGGACGGGACCGCGCCCCTGGTGGGGGCGTCGGGAGCGGTGTTCGGCCTGATCGGGGCGGCGACGCGGATGCTGGGCGGGCAGGGGCGTGTCCTGCCGCTGACCGACCGACGGGTGCTGACGTCCGCCGCCGCCTGGATCGGCGTGAACGTGCTGATCGGGGTGATCGGCAGCGCGGGCGTGACGCCCGGCATGGAAGGCGCCCGAATCGCTTGGGAGGCCCATGTGATCGGCCTGATCGCCGGGCTCCTTCTGATCGGACCCTGGGCGAAACTGTTCGGCCGCCCGCCGACGGTTCGTCAGTCCGCGTTTGATTCGCCGGGCCATATGAGCGACCTTGATCGCCGTGGCGGCCCCTGGGGAGCCTGACGGCCCCGGTTCGGCCGCTCTCTAATAAAGAGGAGCGCCGAAGTTGCTTGTCGCGGAAATACTGAAAACCAAGGGCGACGCCGTCTTCACCATCAGCCCGGACGAGACCCTCGCGGGCGCCGCCTCACAGCTGGTTGAGCGGCAGGTGGGCGCCCTGATCGTCTGCGAGAACGATCGGGTTGCGGGCGTCCTTTCCGAGCGGGACGTGGTGCGGGCCCTGGCGCGGGAAGGCGCCGCCGCCCTGGGGCAGCCGGTTCGCGACCATATGACGGCCGAGGTGGTGTTCGCCGAGCCCGGGGAGGGCGTCAGCGCCCTGATGGGCCGCATGACCGACCGGCGAATCCGGCATCTGCCCGTCATGAAGGACGAGCGCCTGTGCGGCGTGATCTCCATCGGGGATGTGGTGAAGTGCCAGATCGAGGACGCCACCCGCGAAGCCGAGAGCCTGAAGAACTATATCGTGGCCGGGTAGGGCTCAGGTTCCAGGTTCCAGGGTCGAAGGGAGGGGGCGTGCGGGGTCGTGCGCCCCGCTGCGAGGACGCTGGATCTCCCTAAAACCTGGTCACTGGACCCTGGAACCTGCCGTCATCGCTTTCGTCGGAGCTTTTCGAGGCGGCGCCGGGTCGTCGGATGCACGGTGCAATTGGTGCAATTGGTGCAATTGCCGGGTCGGCTAGACGGCCTCGCGGCGCCTGTCGGCGACAGCCATGGCGCGGGCGATGAGGTGCGCCTCTTCATTGGCGCGAATCTGCTGCTCGAGGCGGGCGTGGATGGCCAGCCACCGCTGGGTTTCGCCTGGGCGGCCCAGGTTGAGTGCTCGAACCGCCCGCCGCCAGACCGTGGCGGACATATCCTGAAGAGAGGGGAGCGGTGAGTCGTCGTCGACATCGTCCAGCTCGGGCCCGGGCTCGGGGTCGGGCATGTCGGCGCGCCGCCAGCCCTCGCGCCGGGCGCGGGCGCGGAAGGTGGAGAGGGTCAGGCCGTAGCGGTCGCAGATGTCCTGGGCGCCGCCGCCCTCGAGATAAGCCTGGCGGGCTGCATCCCAGGTTTCGGGTGAGCGCATGCGGTGTCCGGTGTCTGGTGTCATGAGGGGTCTCCCTGTGCTGCAGCGGCAGCATGAGGGCAGGGTGCGTCAGTTCGGGTCGTAGAAAACGGGAGTCCGTCAGATTCTTG
>NZ_JADWOW010000056.1:0-37500 GCF_015767455.1 Brevundimonas sp. BAL450 | reverse complement strand
GTCGCCTCCTAAAGTGTAACGGAGGCGCGCGATGGTGAGCTCAGAGCGGTCGGAAATCGCTCGTCGAGTGCAATGGCATAAGCTCGCCTGACTGAGAGACTGACAAGTCGATCAGAGACGAAAGTCGGCCATAGTGATCCGGTGGTCCCGCGTGGAAGGGCCATCGCTCAACGGATAAAAGGTACTCTAGGGATAACAGGCTGATTTTGCCCAAGAGTCCATATCGACGGCAAAGTTTGGCACCTCGATGTCGGCTCATCACATCCTGGGGCTGGAGCAGGTCCCAAGGGTATGGCTGTTCGCCATTTAAAGTGGTACGTGAGCTGGGTTCAGAACGTCGTGAGACAGTTTGGTCCCTATCTGCCGTGGGTGTTCGAAGCTTGAGAGGATCTGTCCCTAGTACGAGAGGACCGGGATGGACATACCTCTGGTGGACCTGTCGTGGCGCCAGCCGCGCAGCAGGGTAGCTAAGTATGGAATAGATAACCGCTGAAAGCATCTAAGCGGGAAACTAACCTCAAAACAAGGCTTCGCTGAGGATCGTGGAAGACTACCACGTTGATAGGCCAGGTGTGGAAGTGCGGTGACGCATGAAGCTTACTGGTACTAATAATCCGATCGGCTTGATCGTTTCTCAGCAAAACTCATTCGGTTTTACTTGCCGAAACAAAAACGCGACGATGTCTTCTCATTTCTGTGTGTCTGGTTGACCTGGTGACTATGTCGGAGGTTCCCCACCCGATCCCATTCCGAACTCGGTCGTTAAGCCCTCCAGAGCCGATGGTACTTCGTCTTAAGGCGCGGGAGAGTAGGTCGTCGCCGGGTCTACCAGACACACAGAATGCTTTTCGGCCTATGCTCGCAACGCGGTTGCTCGCGACTTGAGGCCGGATCGTTCTCGAACCCTTCTTCCTTCACATAGACCGCCTTGCCGCGGGATGGAGCAGCCCGGTAGCTCGTCAGGCTCATAACCTGAAGGTCGCAGGTTCAAATCCTGCTCCCGCACCCAAGACACAAAAAACCCCACGGTTCGCGCCGTGGGGTTTTTGCTTGTCCGGCGTCCAGTCAGCGGGCTTGAGCGTCAACCAGACGGGCGACCGCGTCGGCGGCGGCGGCCATGGCCGCCTCGGTCCCGTCCCAAGGCACCGCACCGAGGCCGGCGCGCGCGGACCTGGCGGTCGAGCGGCGATAGGCGGGGTCGTAGTGGTCGCGGATCAGGCTCTCGGCCAGGTCGGCCATTTCGCCGGCGCGGGCCTGGGCCAGCCAGGCGGCGCGGGCCTCGCGGCTGTGATGGGCGGGCAGGGCGGCGATGGCGGCCTGCAGCCGGGACAGGTCATTGGCGATGTCGGCGTATTCCTCGACGGTGCGGCGCACCCGCGCCGCGATCGGCACATCGAGGGTGATCGCCGGCGCCGCCTTCATGGCGGACCACAGGCCGTGAGGAATGATCAGCCGGCCGATGCGGCTGGACTCCGCCTCCACCACCATGGGGCGGTTGGGGTCGCAGCCCGCAAGAGCCGCGGCCAGGCGGCTCTCGAACAGCTTCTGGTCGGGCTGGGGCTCGGCCGCGGCGCCGAACAGGGAGCCGCGATGGTTGGCCAGGCCCTCCAGATCCAGGGTCTGGACGCCCCGAGCGGACAAAGCGGCGAGCAGGGCGGTCTTCCCCGCGCCAGTCGGGCCGTCCAGCAGGATCACACGCGGCGCCTGGGCGGGATCATGCAGGCTGGCGACCACATGGCGCCGCCAGGTCTGATAACCGCCCTCCAGCTGGGTCACCGGCCAGCCCACCTGATCCATCACGCTGACCATGGCCCCGGAGCGCTGACCGCCGCGCCAGCAGTAGACCAGGGGGCGAAAGGCGCCGGGACGATCGGACAGGACGCCGTCCAGATGCGTGGCGATGTTGCGCGCCACCATGGCCGCGCCCAGACGGCGGGCCTCGAACTTGGATTTCTGGACGTAGAGGGTTCCCACCTCCACGCGCTGGGCGTCGTCCAGCACGGGCAGGTTGATGGCGCCGGGCAGATGATCCTCGGCGAACTCGGCCGGGCTGCGCACATCGATCAGGGCGTCGAAGGCGGCCAGGGCCTCGGGCGAGACGTCGCGGGTCAGCCGCGCCATCAGACGACGCGGACGGCGGGCGGGCCGTCGGTCACCCGGCCGATGCGGCGGGCCTCCACGAAGCCGTCCGCGCGGATCAGGTCCAGCACGGCGGCCGCGGCATCCTCGGCCACGGAAATCAGCAGGCCGCCGCTGGTCTGGGGATCGGTCAGCAGGTCTCGGGACGCGGGATCGAAGCCGTCCGGCAGGATGACGCCGTCGCCATAGCTGTCCCAGTTGCGTCCGGAGGCGCCGGTGCGGACGCCCTCCCGCGCCAGACGGGCGGCCTGGGCGATCAGGGGCACGGCCTCGAGCTCGATGTGCAGCTCGCGTCCGGCGCCGCGCGCCATCTCCATGGCGTGTCCCAGCAGGCCGAAACCGGTGACGTCGGTGACCGCGTGGACGCCCTGGACGTCGGAGAGGCGCGCCCCGATGCGGTTCAGGCGGGTGGTGGTGGCGATCAGGGCGGCGTAGCCGTCCTCGTCCAGCCGGCCCTGCTTGAAGGCGGCGCTGAGCACGCCGACGCCCAATGGCTTGGTCAGGATCAGGACGTCCCCCGCGCGGGCGCCGCGATTGGTCAGGATGCGGTCGGGATGGACCAGGCCGAGGGCGATCAGGCCATAGATCGGCTCGACGCTGTCGATGGAATGGCCGCCCGCGACGGGAATGCCCGCCTCGGCGCAAACGGCGGAACCGCCGTCCAGAATGCGGCGGATCACCTCGGCGGGCAGGACCGAGACCGGCATGCCCACCACGGCCAGGGCGAAGATGGGCGTGGCCCCCATGGCGTAGACGTCGGACAGGGCGTTGGTCGCGGCGATGCGGCCGAAGTCGAAGGGATCATCCACCATCGGCATGAAGAAGTCCGTGGTGGCGACCAGGGCCTGCTGGTCGTTCAGCCGCCAGACGGCGGCGTCGTCCGAGGTCTCGCGGCCCACCAGCAGGTCCGCGAAGGCGCCCGGCGCCGGGGCCTCGGACAGGATGGAGCGCAGCACGGCGGGCGCCAGTTTGCAGCCGCAGCCGCCGCCATGGGCCAGCGAGGTCAGGGGAGGGTGCGGTTCGGACATGACCAGCGCATGACGAATGCCGCGCCGCGACGCAAGCCCCGGGGCGATGACCATGCGCCGCCACCCCGGACCCGGACAATCGGTCGAGTGAGTAGGTGTTGAATATAGAATCTCACATAACATTCGTATGCGAGATATCGACAATGTAGTGAATTCGCCGTGCTGACTTGATTAATTAGTCATGAGTCAGTGCTGGGCGTGCCATCGGACTTGACCAATTATGATCATTGGCTAGAAATGGAAAAACAATGTTTTGCGGCATACGATTCTCAGCCGAATAGGTGATCGTCTGTGGATCGTAACGCAGACATTCAAGCGAGGGGCAAATTATGAGGAATTATGGGCGCTTAGTCTGTCTGGCAGCTCTGTCGGCGATGCTGACGGGATGCGGCGTGATCGGCGGGGGCGGGTGTTCAGCCGTTGAGCTGGATGTGCTGGTCGAGCGGGGCATGTTCGCCAACAACGTGTCGGCGCGCATCGAGAATAATTCCGATGACGAACGGCGGGTCACCATTTCAGCGGCTGATCCCGACGGGAATGCCTCGACCGTCGGTCCTCTGACGATCGCAGCGAACGGTTCCCGCACGGTTCCCCTTGGACCCCTGCTGACCAGCTACGGCTCGAACCAGGCGGAGCTGGAGCGCAGCGGGGCCAGTTTCGAGATTATCGACTGTGAGTGACGGCGAAGCAGATTTGCCGGTCCTTTTTTATTGGGTGAGGGTGTGATGAGAAAAGTGTCTTTGATGGCGGCCTGTGTGTCCGCTCTGGCGCTGGCGGCCTGCGGGTCCGGGGATGAAACATCCGAAGCCGGGGCGGACGGGGCTTCCGGGGAAGTGACGACCGCAGGACCGGGGGGCTCACCCGCGCCCAGCCTCGAAGAGAAGCGCGCGCTCATGGACGCCTTCCGCGAAGGGCCGCCCGCCGGCTGCGCGGATAATTTCGTGGAAGCGACCGATGACAGCGAGGGCAGGGAGTTGTCCGGAACATCCTTCGTTGCCTGTGCGGGGTCGGAGTCGTCAGAAGAACCCTATGTCTTGTCGTTGATCACAGAGGGCAATGGTCAGATCGAGGCCGGAACCATGGAGTTCTATATGCAGGCCAACTCGCATCCTCTGGCCTATGAGGCGCTCAAGGACATGATGCACGCCGCCGCAGGCATCGAAAGCGATGCGGAAAAAGTCCGCTTCGGCACGGAGCTGGGCCGCTTCATGATGGCCGGGGGCAACATGCCGCGCAACACCTACACCCTGTACGAGACGTCCGGCGGCGTCACCACGAGCGTCATGCCCAACAGTCCGGAGGGCGGATGGATTACGGTCCGGGTGCTTCCGTAGGAAAGGAAAAGTTGAAGTCTCGTCGCCTGTTTCGGGCGGCGGGGTGAGGTCAATCGGGTTGGACACCCGCGCACTCCAAGGGGGAAAAGATGACGGACATGCAGGCGCGCCTGGACGACTGGCGCCGGTTGAAGAAGGGGCATGCGCAGACGAGGCGAGGCGCCATGATCCTCGGGATCGCCACGGCGCTGGGCTGGGTGCTGTTCCTGTTCAAGATCGCGCAGACGTCCGAGATGGCGCTGCGCTATTCCGAGGCGGCGCAGGAAGACATCGGCAAGTGGGTGCTGATGCTGCTGGTCATGACCGCCGTCAGCATCGCGCTGTTCGTCATGGCGGGTCTGGCCAAGAAGCGCGTGGCCCGGGCGGCGAACGACCTGACCACGGCTCTGCGCCAGGAGCTGAGCGGCGCGGAAGGCGGGGACCGGGCGCGGATCGAATCCCAGCTGAGAGAGCTGGGCGCCTAGCAGAGCGAGGCGGGGCGAGCTTTATCCCCCGCCGCGACATCCCCGGCCCTTTTCCGCCGCCGTGCAGATGCTAGACCCGGCCCATGGCGTTGCATCTGATCAAGCTGTGCGTGGGCGTGTCCGAGATCGAGTGGCTGGAGACGCGGGCGGGCTCGGGGCGGCCGCTGATCGTGCACACGCGCATGACGCCCAAGCGGGCGGCCGAGATCGAGGACGGCGGATCGCTGTACTGGGTCATCAAGGGCGCGGCGGGATGCCGCCAGCCGATCCTCGACATCACGACCCTGGGCGAGGGCAAGACCAGCCGCTGCGAGATCACCCTGGAGCCCCGCGTCATCCGCACCGCGCCCTTGGCCCGGCGGCCGTTTCAGGGCTGGCGCTACCTGGAGGCGAAGGACGCGCCGACGGACCTGACCACGGCGGAGGCGACGGATCTGCCTCAGGATCTGGCCAAGGCGTTGCGCGAAATGGGAGCCTGGTGAGGTGAAAACCTCGTCTGCGATCATGCTGATCGGCGCATAATCGTTGTTCCACCGCGCCCGTTTGCCTATCTTGTTGAAATGAACACGCGCTGGACTCCCGACAGCTGGAGATCGAAACCCGTCAAGCACATGCCGACGGACTATCCCGACATGGCCGCCCTGGAGCGGGTGGAGGACGAGCTGCGCGCCATGCCGCCGCTGGTCTTCGCGGGCGAGGCGCGCAACCTGAAGGACCGTCTGGCGCAGGTGGAGGCGGGCAACGCCTTCCTGCTGCAGGGCGGAGACTGCGCCGAGAGCTTCAAGGAATTCTCCACCGACAACATCCGCGACACCCTGCGGCTGATCCTGCAGATGGCGGTCGTGCTGACCTTCGCGGGGCGCAAGCCCGTGGTGAAGGTGGGCCGCATCGCCGGACAGTTCGCCAAGCCGCGCTCTTCGGCGATTGAGCAGATCGGCGAGGTGGAGCTGCCCAGCTATCGCGGCGACATCATCAACGGCATGGGCTTCACGCCCGAAGAGCGTCTGCCGGATCCGCAGCGCCTGCTGAAAGCCTATCACCAGTCCAGCGCCACCCTGAACCTGCTGCGCGCCTTCGCGGGCGGGGGCTATGCGGACCTCTACAACATCCACCGCTGGACCCTGGGCTTCGCGGCCGAGAACGCCTACGGCGCCAAATACCGGGATCTGGCCGACAAGATCAGCGAAGCGCTGGCCTTCATGGCGGCGGTGGGCGTGACGCCGGAGACCCATCCGGACCTGAGCCGGGTGGAGATCTTCACCAGCCACGAGGCCCTGCTGCTGAACGTGGAGTCGGCCATGACCCGGCTGGACGGCGCCACGGGCGAATGGTTCGACACCTCGGCCCACATGCTGTGGATCGGCGAGCGCACGCGCCAGCTGGACGGCGCCCACGTGGACTTCATGAAGGGCATTTCGAACCCCATCGGCGTGAAGTGCGGCCCGACCATGGAGCCGGACGACCTTCTGCCCCTGATCGACGCTCTGAACCCGGACAACATCCCCGGCCGACTGACCCTGATCGGGCGCTTTGGCGCGGACAAGGTGGGCGACCGCCTGCCGGCCCTGATGGCCGCCACCAAGGCGGAGGGCAAGCGGGTGATCTGGTCCATCGATCCCATGCACGGCAATACGCTGAAGGCGTCCACCGGCTTCAAGACCCGGCCGTTCGACCGCATCCTGGGCGAGGTGCGCAGCTTCATCGACGTGGCCGAGGCCGAGGGGGTTCACCCGGGCGGCGTCCATCTGGAGATGACCGGCCAGAACGTCACCGAATGTCTGGGCGGCGCCCAGGCGGTGACCGAGGACGACCTGTCCAGCCGCTATCACACCCACTGCGACCCGCGCCTGAACGCCGACCAGGCGCTGGAGCTGGCCTTCCTGGTGGCCGAGCGGCTGAAGTCGGGCCGGGTGGAGACGTCCGAGGCGGCTTGATCATCCTCGCCCCGGAGTGAGGAACGGCCGGGGGGAATGCTGATGCGGCGTGTGATCGTTCTTGCACTCGCCGGGGCGTTTTGGATCCCCGGCATCTATCTGATCGCCAGCGTGTTTCATCCGCCCTTGCTGCTGTTTCCGCATGTACGGACCGTGGGCGAGACGCGGGTCTATTCCGAAACGCCGATCCCGGACGAGATCACGGGGGTCATAGTCCGCGCGGACACCCTGGTCCGGGCAAGCCCGCTGTTCCGCGGCGAGGTTCTGAAGCGACCGGTCTATCTCACGAACGGGGACCTGCGCTGGCGACTGCTGACCTTCAGTTCGAGCGCGTTGGCCATCTCGCGCCCCCCGACCGAGACCATCGTGATCAACCGCTCCAGCATCGTCACGGACGAGGTATGGAACAGCGTGGATCCATTCCCGGCCCGGGATCTGTCAGGGGTCATCGCCCACGAACGGACCCATGTGCTGATCCGCCATCGGTTCGGTTTCCTGGGGCATCGATCGTATCCGACCTGGGTCGTGGAGGGGTACTGCGACCACGTATCGGGTTCGGGGAGCCTGTCCGATGAAGCGGCGGCCCGGTTGATCGCCGAGGGGCGGCGGACGCCGGCGCTGTTTTACTACGAGAGCCGCCGGCGTGTGGAGCGTGAACTCGAGGCCAACGGCGGCTCGGTGGAGGCGTTGTTCCGCTCAAGTCTGGACGATGGTGGTTGACGCGCGACTGTTCGCGGTTACGCGAACAGCCGCGCCACCGTATTGATCGCCTGCTCCGCCTCGGCGCGGTCGGCGACCTCCTCCTCGATGCCATAGCCGTACATGTCGCTGCCGCCCAGGGCCTGGACGACGATGCCGTCGGGGCGGGGGACGACCGAGACGCCGCTGTAATAGAGGCTGTAGTCGACCTCCGGCTGGGGGGCGAGCCAGCTGATCTGGCCGCGCACGGGGGTGAGGGTGTCGTCGCCCCACAGGGCGCGGGCGCCGTAGCCGGTGCAGTTGACCACCACCGGTTCGGACAGGCGCGCAAGGTCGGCGGGGGTGTGGAAGGTCATCTGCTGGATGCGGCCGCCCTCGCGCAGGAAATCGTCGGTCAGGCGCGCGGCCAGGGCCGCGACATTGAAGGTCATGGTCAGGCCCAGACGCGCCTGGGCGACGGGGAAGGGGTGCTCGTGCGGCTCGAGCGGGCGGGACCGGGAGCCCAGGTCGCGCACGCGGCTGGAGTAGTTGGCGAAGTCGATGGCTGGTCGGCCCGGGTCCGGCGCGGGCTGCGTACCGGGCTGCGTCACGGGCGCGCGCGGGGCGTCGCGCAGGATATAGTTGTCGTTCCAGAACAACGGCCGGCCGGGCAGGCCCACATAGGTCTGGTGCATGGCCCAGGAGTCGCGGGTCATGCGCTCCCAGACATCCCCTAAGGCGGCGGGCGCCCGGGCGGCGTCGGCGATGCGGGAATCCGGCGACCAGACGCCGGTGGCGCGGGCCGAGCGGGTCTGGGGGGTGCGTTCGGCGGCGTAGATGCTCACGCGGGCGCCGGCCCGTTGCAGCGTCAGGGCGGCGGTCAGACCCAGGGCGCCGCAGCCGATGACGGCGATGTCGCGATGGCCGCCCTCCAGCGCATTGGCGGCCGCGATGCGGGCCGAGCCCCAGGCCAGGGACCAGCCGCTGCCGCCGTGGCCGTAGTTGTGCACCACCCGCTTGTCGCCCACGGTCTCCACGTCCAGTCGCGGCCCGGCGGCGCGGAACGGACGCAGGCAGACGGTCATGTGGGTTAGGCGCGACATGTCCATGCGCAGCGGCGCCAGGACGCGCGGCTGGAAGCCGGGACGGGCCGGAGCCGGAGCGGCGGGGGAAGTGGTGGCGCATCCCGCCAGACCCGCCACGCCGAGTCCGCCCACACCGGCGAGAACATGACGGCGGCGGACGGGGGCGAGGATCATGGACGGGCTCCGTGGACTGCGCCGACCCTAACGAGCGACGCCTGAGGACACCACCTCCTCTCTTGGCGCCCTGCGTGAAACGGCGGATATGTAAGACATGAACGCACCGGATCCATCGCAAGGCCCGGCGCGGGTGGCCTATCAGGGCGCGCCCGGCGCCTTCAGCCACGCGGCGTGCCTGGCCCTGCGGCCTTGGGACGAGCCGGTGGCGTTCGAGACCTTCGATCAGGCGATCGATGCGGTGCGCTCGGGCGACTGCGGCCTGGCCCTGATCCCGGTGGAGAACTCCACCATCGGCGTGGTCCAGCCCGCCGCCGATCTGGTGGCGGCCTCGGGTCTGGCGGTGGTGACGGAGGTGTGGCGGCCGATCCGGCTGGCGCTGATGGCGGCGCAGGGGGCGCGCCTGTCGGACCTGAAGACCGCCGAAAGCCATCCCGCCGCCCTCGGGCAGTGCGTGAAGGCGCTGGCCGAGTTGGGGCTGGAAGCGCGCGAGGTTTTCGACACCGCCGGGGCCGCGCGGGCCGTGGCCGAGGCGAAGGATCTGAGCCGCGCGGCCGTGGCGCCGCCGCCCGCGGCCGAAATCTATGGATTGTCGATTCTGCGCCACGATCTGCAGGATTCAGCGGATAACCGCACGCGCTTTGTCCTGTTGACGGCCTCAGAGGGTTGACGGCGCAAGGATTTTGCGTGTTCTGGGCCGCACGGTCGATCTGACCGCAACTGCCGGACCCTTGTCATGTCCATGTCGCGCGCGCTTTCCGTCTCCACCTCTGACCGTTCGCGCGCGGCCTATTTCGGCTATTTCGCCTCCGAGTTTCGATACGCCGGCTGAGGCGTCGGGTTTTCTGAAAACCGACCGCCTCGCCGGCGACCGCTCTGAACGCCAGAGCGGCGGACCGCGCCCCTGTCCCTGAAACTCCTCTCCAGCGAAATCACCCATGTCCAATTCGACCCTGCATCAGGTCTGGCCTGAATCGGCCGCTGACTCTCCCGAACACAAGGCGCTCGCCGCCCTGCGCGCCCAGATCGACGCCGTCGACGACCAGCTTCTTGAGCTGTTCCAGAAGCGCCTGGATCTGGCCGGTCAGGTGGGCCGGGCCAAGGACGCGCCGACGGGGCCGCACACCAAGCTGCGCCCGGACCGGGAAAAGGCCGTGCTGGCCCATGTCCACGGCCGTGCGGCCGCCCCCCACAAGGAGGCGGTCACGGGGCTGTGGCGCGAGATCGTCGGCTGGGGGCTGGCCCAGCAGGGCCAGCTCAAGGTCCAGGTGTGGTCGCCCAACGAACCGGCCCGGGCGTTCGACGGGGCGCGCCAGCGGTTCGGCCGGGCGGCGGACATCCGCATGGTGCAGGACGCCGAGGCCGCCCTGCGCTTCGCCTCGGACGGGGGCGGCGTAGCCGTGCTGGCGGTGAACAACGACACGCCCTGGTGGATAGGACTGCGCAAGGAGTGGGCGCACCTGAGCGTGTTCGAGGGCTTCGGGGGCGAGGTTCCGTCAGCCTTTGCGGTCGGCCCTATTGACCCGGCGGCCCTGCCGGGCGGACGGCGGGTGGTGGTGTCGGCCGGCGGCGACGCGGGCGACGGCGCGGGCGCACGCCGCTGGGGCCTGCACACCCACCACGGCTGGACCCTGGCCCTGACCGAGGCGCGCATCGCGCCGGGCGGGCCGGAGGGGTGTGTCGGAGCGGTGGGTTAGCTCGCTAAGGGGAAGGACACGCAGTCGTAGCTGTCAGCAAGGTTCATTGTACCGACCGCCTATCCCCCGGGTTCTCTACTGCTTGAGTCAGTATCGTTTCGCTTATTCACTAGAAAGGCCGATACAAATAAAACAAAAATCAATACATATGTTGTGTAAAATACTATTGCCAAATCAGTCGGAACATATCGAGGCCCCGGATTGTATATGTATACAGCGTATTTGGTTATATCCGTTTTTATCAAAGAGCTGCGTTCGTAGAGATAAACGCACAGAAAGAATGACGCAACTGTGATGTAGCTAAGAATGTTGTGAAACTTTTTCATTCTTCCGGACATGATCCGTTTAGCCGCAGGCGTTGAAGAAGCTTTCGACGGCGGCTTCGGACCCGGCGTGGGCGGCGTAGGCTTCGCGGCGGTCGCCGACCCAGGAGGCGATCCAGCCGACGCGGCGGAAGCGCTGGAATACCGGATGGGACGGGTCGGCCGTGGCGCTGAGGATCACACCGCCGCTGAGCATGGACGGCTGGGCCTCGGCGGGGAAGCGTTCGGTTTCGCCGCCGGATTCCAGATGGATGACCGGCGCCGCGCCCTCTTCCACATCCTTGTAGAGCATCAGGCCCGGCGTTCCGGTTTCGCAGTGCAGGCTGAGGCGCACGTCGTCGCTTTCAGCGACGCCATAGGCCAGGGCCGCGCCGTCGGCATGGCGGTTGAAGTGCCAGTCGAAGCCGGCGATGGGCGTCGGCGCGGGGCTTTCCGGACGCACCCAGGGTTCCGGCGTCGGCGTCTCCACCGAGGCGCAGGCGGCCAGAATCAGCACGGACGATACGGTGATCAGGGGATTGAGGGCTCTCATGGGGCCTCCGGGGTCAGCCGCCGCAGGCCGCGGCGAAGTCATTGAGCAGGGCGCCGTGCCGGGCGCCCACGCGCACGGTCCAGCGGTTCTCGCCCTGGTGCAGGGCCAGGGCTCGGGTTTCCAGGAAGGCGGCGAACACCGGGTGCTCCATGCGCATGGAGGCGGTCAGGCGCGTGGCGCCTCCGTCTTCGGCCAGTTCGCCCTGGGACGCCGTGGAGGCCTGGCCCGAGCGGATCGAGACATAGCCGGCGTCGGCGCCCTCGCGGTCGAACACCGAGACCAGAACCGCGCCGCTGCCGGGGTCGCACTCGAGGGTGGCGCGCAGGCTCGGGGTGTCGGGGATTTCATTGGCCAGGACGACCCTGTCGCCGCCATCCGCGCCATAAAGGGTCCAGGTCCAGCGCGCCTGTTCGGGCGACTGGCCGGCGAGCGCCGCAGCCATCAACAGCCATGCGGTCATGGTTCAGGCACCCCCGTTTCCTGAACCGACAGTGATCAGGCGCGGTCCGAAGCGCAATAGCCGAGGAATCGCGAAACCGTGAGGCGCTCGGCCTCGGTGGCGGGCAGGGTGAAGGCGCCGGCGGCCCCCTCGACCTGAAGGGCGCCGCGCTCCACCAGATTGATCAGGGCGGAGTCGTTCAGGGCGATGCGGGTTTCATAGGCCTCGCCGCCCGACAGCGGGTCGGGCTCGGAATAGCTGACGGAGGCCCGCATCAGGCGGGGGGAATCGGGCTGAACGTCCCCATAGATCACCGCGCTGCGGTCACCGGGATCACAGGTCATCATCAGGGCCAGCTGGTCGGAATTGGCCACGCCATAGGCCAGCTTGGCCATGGAGCCTTCCTGGTGCAGGTGCCAGCCCATGGGCTGAACGTCCTGCTGGACCTCATAGCCGGACGACGCGGGCTGGGCGGCCAGGACCACAAAGCCCAGAAAACCGGCGGCGGGAATAAGAACCTTGAACATACTGTTACTGCCTCCGCCGATCAGAACGCGGACGGCCGGGAACAGTTCACGGCTCAGCTTTCTGCGTTCGATGATCAGACCCTGACAGGCCGAACATGAACGGAAGCTGAGCCGTTTTCGCGGGTCAGAACGGGTTGAAGCGCTCCACCAGGGACTGGGCGGCGGGGGCGCCCTGGACCCGGCTGATGTCGCCGCGTCCGCCGTAGTGGATGCGGGCCTCGGCGATCTGGTCGTGGCGGATGATGTTGGCCGAGGAAATATCTTCCGGGCGCACGATGCCGGCGACGGTCAGCTCGCGCACCTCGCGGTTGGTGCGCACTTCCTGCCGACCCTGGATCACCATGTTGCCGTTGGGCATGACCGCCGTGACCACCGCGGCGATCGTGACGTTGATGTTCTCGGAGCGGCTGACGCTGCCCGAGCCGGCCGAGGTGGAGCCGCCGCCGAAGCCGATCAGGGCCGAGGGGTCGAAGGCGCCGCCGATGGCGTCGGCGGCCTCGGCCTCGAGCCCGAAGAAGTTGGTGACGCCCGAGTTGATCTCGTTGGACCGGCTGCGCTGGGTCGAGTTCTGGGTCTGGGCCCGGTCGCGGATGTCGATGGCCACGGTCAGGATGTCGCCGACGTTGCGGGCGCGCTGGTCGCCGAAGAAGGTGCGCGAGCCCGAGCGCCAGATGGAGTTGGCCGAGGCGGGGCGCGTCTCGGGCGCGGGCAGGATCTGCTGGGTCGCCGGCACCAGGGCGGCGGGATAGCCGATCGGCGCCAGTTCGGGGCCGCGCACGGCCTCCATGGCGGTGGAGCAGGCGCCGAGCAGGGCCAGGGGGACGATGGCGACGAGGGCTTTACGCATGACGGGATTCCTCTAGCGCAGGGCGGCGAATTGTTGGGGATTGGCGCGGGCGGCTCGGGCGGCGGGACCGGCGACAGCCTGGCCGGGACCGACCGCCACCGCATCGATGGCGCGACCGGAGTCGAGGTTGGTGACGATCACGGGCTCGCCCATGGCGGCGTTGCGGGTGGCGCGGCCGGTGACGGTCAGGCGCACCCCGCCGGAGATGAAGGCCACCTGGACCATGTCCCCGCGCGCGATCACCTCGGGCGCCGTGAGGTCGCGGGACTGGACCGGCGCGCCGGCGCGCATGGCGCGGCGGGCGGACAGGCCGATCACCTCGGCCGCATCCTGGGGCGCGCCCGCGGGCGCCTGGTGGGCCTGGACCTGGGACCAGACCACGTCCTCGGGCTGGACCACATCGCCGGACGCGAGGCTGCGGGCGTAGGTCAGAACCTCGACCGTCGCGCCGGGACGCCCGGCGGGGGCTGAGGTCTGGGTGAGAGAGGCGCCAGCCGATCCCTGTCGCACCACGATGCGGCGCAGACCGTCGGGGTTGCTCCAGTGCAGCCCCGCGCGGGCGGCGGCGGCCTGGATCTGGCCGGCGTCCAGAACGGCGGTCGGGCCGCTGCGCCGGGCGACGACCACGGACGAGGCCGAACCGGCGCCGTCGAACAGTTCGCCCAGGGTGATGCGGCCGTCGTCATCCATGGGGTTGGCGGACAGGCTGACAGGGCTGGAAAGGGCCGGAGTGGCGGCGACCACGGCGATGATCAGGGCGGCGAGGGCGGCGCCCCCCATGCCCATGCGGGCGCGGCGGCGGCGCGGCATCACCTCGAAGGCCGGGCGGCGATAGACGGCTCTCATCATGACTTCACCTGGGCGGAGACGCTGAGCATTTCGTCGGCGGTGGAGATGACCTTGGAGTTCATCTCGTAGGCGCGCTGGGCCACGATCAGGGCGGTGATCTCGCTGACCGCATCCACATTGGAGGCTTCGGTGTAACCCTGCAGAAGTTGCCCGTAGCCGATGTCGCCGGGCGCGCCGATGGTGGCGGGGCCCGAGGCGGCGGTCTCCAGCAGCAGGTTGTCGCCGATGGCCTCGAGGCCCGCCTCGTTGAAGAAGGTGGCGATCTCCAGCTGGCCCACGACCTGGGGCTCGGCCTCACCGTCCAGGATCACCTGAACCTGGCCCGCGCGGGAGATGGACACATCCACGGCCTCCTGCGGAATCGCGATGGCGGGCTCCACCTGATAGCCGTCGTCGGTGACCAGAAGGCCTTCCTGATTGACCGAGAAGTTGCCGGCGCGGGTGTAGGCGATCTCGCCCGAGGGCATGGTCACCTGGAAGTAGCCGCGCCCGTCGATGGCCAGGTCGTAGGTGTTGCCGGTCTGGGTGGGCGAACCCTGGGTCATGATGCGGTAGACGCTGCCGGCCTTCACACCGGCGCCGATCTGGATGCCGGTGGGCACCACGGTGCCCTGGGCCGAGGACTGGGCCCCCATACGCTCGACGTTCTGGTACAGCAGGTCCTGGAACTCGGCGCGCTGTCGCTTGAAGCCCACCGTGTTCATGTTGGCGATGTTGTTGGAGATGACCTCCACGTTCAGCTGCTGGGCCAGCATGCCGGAGGCGGCGGTGCGAAGTGCGCGCATGGTCAGCTTCTCCTTTCGTTTCCCTGGCGCTCGGCCCGCAGGGCCTCGCTGCTTGAGGGAAGGGTTAATTCACGCGTCCGAGGCGCTCGACGGCGCGTTTGGACAGGTCAGACTGGTTTTCGATCATCTTAGCCGCCCGCTCGTAGGCGCGGCTGATCTCGATGAGGCTGGTGATCTCGAGGATGGTGTTGACGTTGGAGCCCTCCAGCATGCCCTGGCGGATCTGGACGTCATTGGCCTCGATGGGGGCTTCATTGGCGGTGTTGCGGTAAAGGCCGTCGCCGCCCTTCTCGAGCACCGACAGCAGGGCGAAGCGCACCACGCCGAGACGGCCGGTGACCTGGCCGTCCTGGGTGATGGTGCCGTCCTCGGCCACGGTGGGGGTTCCGAGCGCAGGGTTCAGGATGATCTCGCCGCCGTCGCCCAGAACCGCATTGCCGGCTTCGGTGGTCAGGCGGCCCTCAGGGTCGAGCGTGAAGGCCCCGTCGCGGGTGTAGGCCTCGCCGTCGCCGTCCGTGACGGTGAAGAAGGCGCCTTCGCCCTCGATGGCGAAGTCCAGGGTGCGGCCGGTCTGGCTGAGCGCGCCCTGGCCGAAGTCGCGGCCCACGCCGTTGTCCAGCACGAAGCTGGTCGAGGGGCGGATGCCATGGTTGCGCGCCCGCTGACCGATCTCGGTCCCGACCATCAGTTGCTCCACCTTGAAACCGGTGGTGTCGGCGTTGGCGATGTTGTTGGCCACGATGTCCAGCTCGCGACGAAGCGTCATCTGGCGGGACAGGGCGACATAGGCGGCGTTTTCCACGGGCAACTCCTTGCCTCCAGTCCCGAGCAAGGGTCGGGCCAACAGGGTTAATCCTTGTCGCATAAGGGATTGGTGCGGATCGGAGGCCCCGCCGCCCGGCAGAAACTGCCGGTTATGAACGCCTCGTTAACCAAACCCGCGTCATCTGGAGACTGGAATCGACTGGTCGGGATTCGCCGGCCGCGGGGCGTCTGAAGACATGCTGAAGTTCGGCAAGAAAAAGAAGGACGCGGGCCTGCCCGCCACGACCGACGCGCCCACCGAGGGCGGCGACGCGGCCGAGGGCGAAGGCGCGCCCGGCAAGAAGAAGCCCCCCATGCTGCTGATCATCGGCGCAGCCGCGGCGGTGGTGCTGCTGGGCGGCGGGGCGGCGGCCTTCTTCCTGATGCAGCCGGGTTCGGCCGAGGCGTCGGGCGATGAGGCGCCCGCATCTCCGCCCCCACCCGAGAAGGGCGGCGGCCACGGCGGCGGCGGCGGCGAGGAAGGCGGCGAGGGCGTAGGCGTCATCGCCAGCGGACCGGATGGCGTGACCTTCTACACCCTCCCGGACATGGTGGTGAACATCCAGTCGGCGGACGGCCGTCCCACCTTCCTGAAGCTGAAGCTGACCCTGGAGATGGAGGACGCGCACCTGGCCCAGACGCTGCAGGCCGAGGCGCCGCGCCTCCAGGACATGTTCCAGGGCTATCTGCGCGAACTGCGCCCCGAGGAGCTGGCCGGCTCGGCGGGAAGCCACCAACTGCGGCAGGAGCTGCTGCGGCGGGTCAATCTGATCGCCGCGCCGGGCCAGGTGGACGCCGTGCTCATCGAAGAAATGCTGGTGCAGTAAGCCATGAGTGACGCCGACACCGTCGACACGGAAGCAGAAGCGGGAGCGGCTGAGGACGGCGGCGAAGCCGGCCTGTCCGAACGCGTCCTGAACCAGGACGAGATCGACAGCCTGCTGGGCTTCGACCTGGGCGACGACGACGGCTCGGACCGATCCGGCATCCGCGCCATCATCAACTCGGCGCTGGTCAGCTACGAGCGCCTGCCGATGCTGGAGATCGTCTTCGACCGCCTGGTGCGGTTGATGACGACATCGCTGCGCAATTTCACCTCGGACAATGTCGAGGTGTCGCTCGACAACATCAGCTCGATCCGGTTCGGCGACTATCTGAACTCGATCCCGCTGCCGGCCATCCTGGCGGTGTTCCGGGCCGAGGAACTGGACAACTACGGCCTGCTGACGGTCGACTCCAACCTGATCTACTCCATCGTGGACGTGCTGCTGGGCGGCCGCCGGGGCACCGCGGCCCTGCGCATCGAGGGGCGGCCCTACACCACTATCGAGCGGATGCTGGTGCAGCGCATGATCGAGGTGGTTCTGGCCGACGCCCAGGCGGCGTTCGAGCCCCTGACGCCGGTGCATTTCAACCTGGACCGGCTGGAGACCAATCCCCGCTTCGCCGCCATCGCGCGGCCCGCCAACGCCGCCATCCTGGTCAAGCTGCGCATCGACATGGAGGATCGCGGCGGCCGGGTGGAGCTGCTGCTGCCCTATTCGACGCTGGAGCCCATCCGCAAGATGCTGCTGCAGCAGTTCATGGGCGAGAAGTTCGGGCGCGACAACATCTGGGAAAGCCACCTGGCCACCGAGCTGTGGACCACCGAGACCGAGGTCCGGGCCGTGCTGGAGGAACAGCAGATGCCGCTTCAGAAGGTGCTGGACCTGAAGGTGGGCGACACCCTGATGCTGAACGCCGGACCCGACAGCGAGATCAGCGTGCGCTGCGGCTCGATCCCGGTGACCACGGGTCGCATGGGCCGCAAGGGCCAGCACATTGCGGTGCGGATTGAACGTCCCATCAGCGTCGAAACCGCCAGCCGACTGACCGGAGGAAAACGATGAGCGCGACCGGATTGATCCTGGACGGCGTCCTGATGCTGCTGCTGATCGGGGCCGTGGCCTTCGGCATCCGGCTGGAGCGCAAGCTGGCCGCCCTGCGCAACGGGCAGGCCGAGTTCGCCAAGGCTGTGAGTGAGCTGAACGCCGCCGCCGGAAAGGCCGAGAACGCCCTGATGGCGCTGAAGTCGGCGGGGCAGGACACCGATCTGCTGCATGACCGCATCGTCAAGGGACGCCAGTTGAAGGCGGAGCTGGAGGCGCTGATGGCCAACGCGTCGAAGCGCGCCGAACCGGCGACTCGCCCCGAGCCCGCGCCGGTGGTTCAGGAGCGCCGTCTTGAGCCCAGCGCCCCGCCGGCCGCCAGGGCCGATCCGGCCCCGGAACAGGCGGCCGAGCGCGCCTCCATGATCCTTCAGGCCCTGGCCGCTAACCAAACTGCTCAACAAAGCCTGAACCGCGCCCGGCGTAAGCTGGACGAAGACCTGTTCGCCGCCTGATTTCCGGAAAGCCCGCCTGATGAAGATGCCCCGCATCCTGCCCCTGATCGCCATCGCCGTGGGCGGCATCGTCGCCGTGCGGGCGGTGGGGCTTGCGCCCGACCTGTTCCAGGGCGCCCAGGCCTGGGCCCAGGAAGGCGTGGTCGCCGCCGGGGACGTGGCCCTGCCGACCATTGCCTCGGCCCCCGCGGTCTGCGCCCTGTCGGAAGAGCAGCTGGCCGAGCAGGCGGGCATCTCGCCGGCGGAACTGCGCATCATCCAGAGCCTGTCGGCCCGGCGGGACCAGCTGGACGCCCGCGACACGGATTTCGCCACCATGCTGCCGCTGATGGCGGCGGCGGAGCTGAAGCTGGACGAGCGGATCGCCGAACTGAACGCAATTAAGGCCGAGCTGGAAGGCATGCTGGGCCAGGCCGACGAGCGTGAAGAGGCCGAGGTCAACCGGCTGGTCCAGGTCTATCAGGCCATGCGCCCGCGCGAGGCGGCGGCGGTGTTCAACACCCTGGCCGACTCGGTTCGCCTGCCGGTGGCCCAGGCCATGCGCCCGCGCGCCCTGGCCGCCATCATGGCCCAGATGCCGCCCGCCGAGGCCCGCGAGCTGACCGAGAAGCTGGCCGACCGCTATGAGGCCGAGGACCTGGCCGCCCGCGCCGAGGCGGCGGTCGCGGATGAGCCCGCGCCCCAGCCCACGCGCACGGCCCAGGCCGCCGAGCCCGCCCCTCAGCCGGCCCGCCGACCCGCTCCGCGGCCGGCGCGCCCGCAAGCCCAGGCGGCGCAGGCCGAGACCCCGCCCGCCGCTCCTCCCGGGCCGCAGCCCTATGCGGCCGAGGGCGAGGCCCCCGCGCGCACCGAACCGGCCCGGCAGACGGTGCAGTAGGGCAAGGCCCTTTCGATCCGGGGCGGGCTCGGCTAAACGGCGCTCACTGTACTGCCGAAAGAGACGCCATGTCCGAAACGCCCCCCGACCGTCTGTCCGTCAATCCCGCCAGCCCGCACCATGACGAGGCCATGCTCGCCCGCGGGGTCGGCATCCGCTTCAAGGGCGAGGAGAAGACCAACGTCGAGGAGTACTGCGTGTCCGAAGGCTGGGTCCGTCTGGCCGTGGGCAACCGCGTGGACCGCAAGGGCAACCAGTTGACCGTCAAGCTGCAGGGGCCGGTCGAGCCCTACTTCAAGGACGACGGCGAAGCCTGATCCGACTGCCTGCTGCCGAGAGCGCCGGTGAGGTCGAGCCCGCTGGGCTGCTGGAACAGGCGCAGGCCGAACTCGGGCAGGATGGCGATCAGGTGGTCGAAGATGTCGGCCTGGATGCCCTCGTATTCCGCCCAGTTGGTGGTGGTGGCGAAGCAGTAGATTTCCAGCGGCAGGCCCTCGGGCGTGGGGTCCAGCTGACGCACCAGCAGGGTCATGCCGTGGGCGTGCACGCGCGGGTGATTGCTCAGATATGACCGCACATAGGCGCGGAAGGTGCCGATGTTGGTGACGCGGCGGGTGTTGACCGGATCACGCCCCGCCTCGATCAGCTTGCCGTTCCAACTCTCCAGTTCCTCACGCTTTTCGCCCAGATAGTCATCGATGAGGGCGAAGCGGCACAGGGACTGACGCTCGTCGTCGGTCAGGAAACGAACGCTGTTCTGGTCGATCAGCAGGCTGCGCTTGATACGGCGCCCGCCGGACTCGCTCATGCCGCGCCAGTTCTTGTAGCTCTCGCTGACCAGCTTCCAGGTGGGGATGGTGGTTATGGTCTTGTCGAAATTCTGGACCTTCACCGTGTGCAGAGCGATGTCGATGACGTCGCCGTCGGCGTTCATCTGGGGCGCCTCGATCCAGTCGCCGATGCGCACCATGTCGTTGGAGGTCAGCTGCACCGAGGCCACCAGCGACAGGATGGTGTCCTTGAACACCAGCATCAGCACCGCCGCCATGGCGCCCAGACCGGACAGCAGCAGCAGGGGCGACCGCTCGATCAGGGTGGCGATGACCAGGATGACGGCGATCGCATAGAGCACGATCTTGACCACCTGGATGTAGCCCTTGATGGGGCGGTTCACGGACTCCGCGCGGCGGGACCAGGCGCTGTTGACCAGGTCCAGCCCGCCCGCCACGGCCAGCACCACGCTCAGGATGACGAAGGCCGAGGCCACGTTCTGGATCACCGTCGCCGCGGCCGGCGCCAGATTCGGGATCGCGGTGACGCCGTTGTAGATCACCAGCGCCGGAGCGATGCGCGCGAGGCGGTGGGCCACCGGCGCCATGGGTTCCGCCTCGTCATCCAGACCGACCGTCTTGAGCACCTTCTGGCCGATGCGCAGCAGCACGTGACGAACCAGCCAGTCGACCAGCACGGCCGCCAGCACGAGCAGCGTCAGACCGATGGCGGCCTCCAGCATGGGGTATTCGGCGATCTGCGCGCGCAGGGTGTCCAGGGCGGGCATGGGCCTCCGTCTCGTTCATTCAAGTGCGGTGTGACCCCGGGTCATAACAGGCGCGCCGTCCGCAAGACCACCGCATGGCTGGACTTTCCGTCCCGGGTCGGTTGAAAGTGCGCATCGACATGGGGGCTTCAGGACGGGCTTGGGCCGGTCAGCTCCCGCCCGATCCTGTAGAACATGGACGCCTGATGACCGACGCCACGCCGGCCACGCCCAATGGTTCAACCCCTCCCGGCGCTCCGCCGCCGGGCAAACGCAACGCCTTCACCCGCTTCCTCGACGGGGTGGAGTGGCTGGGCAACTGTCTGCCACACCCGGTGACCCTGTTCTTCCTGCTGGCCGTGGCCATCGTGCTGCTGTCCGGGCTGTTCGGGGCCATGGGCGTGGCGGTGGAGGACCCCCGGCCGCTGGGCGCGTCCGGCCGGTCCGAGGACGGCATGATCCGCGCGGTCAGCCTGATGACCGCCGACGGCCTGCGCCGCATCTTCACCAGCCTGGTAGACAATTTCACCAGCTTCGCGCCGCTGGGCGTGGTGCTGGTGGCCATGCTGGGCGTGGGGGTGGCGGAACGCTCGGGCCTGCTGTCGGCGGCGGTGCGCGGCATCGTGCTCGGCGCCTCGCCCAAGGTGGTGACCATGGCCATCGTGTTCGCCGGTGTGCTGTCCAACACCGCGTCCGAGATGGGCTATGTGGTGCTGATCCCGCTGGCCGGGGCGGTCTATTACTCGCTTGGGCGACATCCGCTGGCGGGCATGGCGGCGGCCTTCGCCGGGGTGTCGGGCGGCTATTCGGCGAACCTTCTGATCGGCACGGTGGACCCGTTGCTGGCCGGGATCACCGAGGAGGCCGCGCGGCTGATCGACCCCACCTATGCGGTCACGGCCACGGCCAGCTACTTCTTCATGGTCGTCAGCGTGTTCCTGGTGACCATCATCGGCTCGCTGGTCAGCATCTACATCGTCGAGCCCAAGCTGGGCGCCTATGACAAGTCCAAGGCCGATCCCGAGATCCTCAAGGGCGGCTCCATGGACGCCCTGACCGACAAGGAGAAGAAGGGCCTGAAGGTGGCCGGCCTGGCGGTGCTGGGCGTGTTCGCCGTCATGGCTCTGACGCTGGTTCCCGACTGGGGCCTGTTGCGCGATCCGGAGACCGGAGACCGCATCCGCTCGCCCTTCTTCGGCGGCTTCGTCACCTGGATCCTGCTGTTCTTCCTGGTGGTGGGCTTCGCCTATGGCCGCACGGTCGGCACCATGAAGAACGACCGAGACGTGATCGACGGCATGGCCTCGGCCATATCGACCCTGGGCCTTTATGTGGTGATCGTCTTCTTCGCCGCCCAGTTCGTGGCCTTCTTCGCCTGGTCGAACCTGGGGGCCATCACGGCGGTCAACGGCGCCACCTTCCTGCAGAACAGCGGCCTGACCGGACCGGCGGTGTTCATCGGCTTCATCCTGATCTGCTGTTTCGTGAACCTGATGATCGGCTCCGCCTCGGCCCAGTGGGCCATGACCGCGCCGATCTTCGTGCCCATGCTGATGTTGATCGGCTACTCGCCCGAGGTGATTCAGACCGCCTACCGGATCGGGGATTCCACCACCAACATCATCACCCCGATGATGAGCTATTTCGGCCTGATCCTGGCGTGGGCGACCCGCTACAACAAGGATGTGGGCATCGGCACGATGATCGCGATGATGCTGCCCTATTCGATCTTCTTCACGATCGGATGGACCATCCTGTTCTTCCTGTGGGTGTTCGGCTTCGGCCTGCCGGTGGGACCGGGTTCGCCGACCTATTACACGCCCGGCTGACCGCTCAGTCGGTCAGGGTGATCGCCGACAGCAGGCGTCCGAAGTCCGGCTCGCCGCGCTTGAAGGCCCGGCGGTTGGAGAAGAAGCGCGCCTCGTCGGTGCAGGTGTCGTGTCCGGTCCAGGCGGCCTGAACGACGCCGGCCTCGGCCAGCCGCCACAGGACGAAGCCGGGCAGGTCGAACAGGCGCTTGTCCGGCGTCGCGCCGGGTCGGAAGAAGCGGCCCGCGCCGCGATTGTGGTGCTCGAACCGTTCGTGGAAGTCCGCGTCCACCTCATAGCTGTCCGGACCGATGCAGGGGCCGACCACGGCGACCATGCGCTCGGGAATGGCGCCCAGGGCCTGCATGGCGGCCACGCCGCTGTGGACCACGCCGTTCAGGGCGCCCTTCCACCCCGCATGCACCGCGCCCACGACCCGGGCGTGGGGGTCGGCCAGCAGGATCGGCGCGCAGTCGGCGGTGAGGGCCCCGCAGACCAGGCCGGGCCGGTCGGTCACCACCCCGTCGCCCTCGGGCCGCTGATCGCCCCACGGCGCCTCGGCCACGCGGATGAGGGTCGAGTGGATCTGGTAAGCGGTGAACAGATGGTCTTCCCCGGCGCCGAACACGGCGGCGCAGCGGCGGCGGTTCTCGCGCACGGTTTGCGGATCATCGCTGGAGCCGAGCCCCACGTTCAGACTGTCGTAGAGGCCGGTGGAGGCGCCGCCGCGCCGGGTGAAGAAGGCGTGGCGGACGCCCGGCAGGTCCAGCAGGGGATGGGTCAGGGACTCAGCCATGTCAGCCCTCGAAGCCGGGGATGGACAGGCTCTTCGGCGCGAACACGCAGGCGGCTTTGAACAGGTCGCCCATCTGGTCCGGCGCGGTCAGGCGGTGCAGCTGGCGTTCGATCACCGGCGCGGCGTCGGGGCGGGACTGCATCAGCCTCTGGGCTCGGGTCTCGACGCCGAGCGCCCGCAGGAAATCGCCCTGGCCGCGACAGCCGGTGACGTCGGCGCCGGACCGCACGGCAGCCTCCAGAACCACCGGAAAGTCGGCCCACTGGGTCAGGTCGGCCTCGCCCGGCGTGTACAGGGGATCGACCTTCTCGTGCCGCTTCAGGGCCTGAAGGGTGTCGCCGGGACCGGGCCGGTCGCGGCCGTAGTCGATCAGAAGCGCGGCGCCGGACGCTTCGCGGATCAGGGCGCCAAGGTCGCGGCCGAAGGCGGCCTGCTGCTCGGAGATCTCGAAGATCTGGCCGGGGGCGATGTCGAATCCCGGTTGGACGAAGCCGGCGCTGGGCGCGGTCAAGCCGAAGGTCAGGCCGTCGGCGTCGTCGAGCCCCACGCGCCGCTCGGCCCAGCCGGTGTCGGTGCGCATGAACTGGCGCGCGGGCAGGCAGTCCAGCACCTCGTTGGCGATCAGGATGACCGGGGCGTCGGTCTCGACGGCGTGCAGGGATTTGACCCAGCGCGGCTGGCGGTCGTGGTCGGACAGGCGGCGGGCCTGAGCCTCGCGCAGCGGCGCGCTGGGCTCGATCAGGACCAGGTCGCAGGCTTCCAGAAAAGCGGGGGCCAGACGGGCGGCGCGCAGGGCGTCGTCCATCAGGGTTCCGTCGCCGGGCCCGACCTCCACCAGCCGGAATCGGTCCGGCGCGCCGAGGCGGGTCCAGACCTCCACCGCCCACAGGCCGATCAACTCGCCGAACATCTGGCTGACCAGAGGCGCGGTGATGAAGTCGCCACGCGCACCCAGATTCGGCCGGGTGGCGTAGTAGCCGTCTTTCGGGTCGTGCAGGCAGCGGGCCACGTAATCCGCCACCATCATCGGTCCGGTCAGGGCGATCTCGCGCCGCAGGCGGTCGATCAGGGGCATGGGATCACCCTTGCGCGGGCGGTCGGCTCCAGGCCCGCCAGATCAGCCAGGCACCGATCAGCATCATGGGAATGGACAGCAGCATGCCCATGGTCACCATGCCCTGCAGGGCGTCCGGCATATGGGTGTCGGGCTCGCGCACCGTCTCCAGCACCGCCCGGGACAGACCGTAGCCCAGCAGGAAGATGCCGGTGACATAACCGGGCTTGGCCAGCAGGCGCCATTTCCAGACAGCCATAGCCAGGATGACGAACAGGACAAGGCCCTCGAGCGCGGCTTCATAAAGCTGGCTGGCGTGCCGCGGTTCCAGACCGGCGGGGCAATAGCCGTAAAGCTCGAGGATCCGGTCGTTGCAGAACACCACGCCCAGCGGGCCATCGGTCGGGCGGCCCCACAGCTCGCCGTTGATGAAATTGGCGATGCGGCCGAAGAACAGGCCGATGGGCGCCACCGGGGCGATCAGGTCGCCCAGCGACAGGGGATTGATCTTCTGGCTGCGCGCGAAGAAGAACAGCGCGATGGCGACCCCGATCAGACCGCCGTGGAACGACATGCCGCCGGTCCAGAGCTGCAGAATCTCCAGCCGTTCGCCGAGGCTCGATCCGGTGAAGATCTGGCCGAGCAGGTCGGGGCGATAGAACAGCACATAGCCCAGCCGCCCGCCGCCGATGATGCCGAGGGTTATCCACAGCACCAGATCGTCGATCTGCGGCCCCGAGACCGGAGGCGTGCGCGGCGTCCACAGGCTGGTGCGCCTGGACAGCATCACCGCATAGCGCCAGCCCAGGACGATGCCCGCGACATAGGCCAAGGCGTACCAGCGGATGGGCAAAGGCCCCAGCTGGATCAGGACCGGATCGAATTCGGGAAAGATCACGCGGGACTCCATCGGCTGGGGTGGGCTTCGTTTAGCAAGCGTCGCGGGGGCCGTCGCCCCGTTTTCTCGTCTCCGGGACGACGGGCCGCATCGACATCAAGGTTTCATTCACCATATCGGGCGGAAGGTTAACGGACGCGGTGCGTCCGTTGAGTCGTTTCCAGTCGCCAGGACAGTCCCATGCAGACCCGCAATCCGTTTCTCGATGAATTCGCCAAGCTGACCACCGGCGCCATGGGCCTGGCCCAGGCGGCGGGCGAGGAGGCCAAAAGCGCATGGCGCGCCCAGGCCGACCGCTTCGTGGCCGACATGGATCTGGTGCGCCGCGACGAGTTCGATGTGCTCAAGGCCGAGATCGCGGCCCTGCGCGCCGAGGTCGCGGAACTGAAAAAGCCCGTCAAAACAGCCGCAAAGACGCCTGGAAAGGGAACGTCCACAGCGGGGGCTCGCCCGAAGGACGCAGCCGGTTGAGCCGAATCTGCGAACACGCCTACCGTCCTGAGACGGAGCCTGAGTCGCTTCGTCCTCTCACGCCTCCCACAGGGAATCGGAAAGTTTCATGGACGCACTGACCCCCGACGAGGTCGAAACCCCATACGACCCGCTCGATGTGGTGGAGCATGTGCTGACGGCCGAGAACCTGCCGTTTGACCGCAACGACCAGGGCGACCTGGCCTTCGCCCTGGCGGGCGACTGGAAGGACTACGAGCTGTGGTTCGCCTGGCGGCCCGAGGGGGATTGCCTGCAGCTGTGCTGTTCGCTGGACATCCGGGCGCAGAAGTCCCGCCGCGCGGCGGCCTATGAACTGGCGTCCCTGCTGAACCAGCGGGTCTGGCTGGGCCATTTCGAGGTCTGGAGCGAGGACGGCGAGATCGTGTTCCGCCACGCCCTGGCCCTGCCGCACGGCGAACGGCCGACCCTGGCCCAGGCGGCGTCCATGATCGATGCGGCCATCGACGCGGCCGACCGTTATTTCCCGGCGTTCGACTATCTGATCCGCGGGGGCAGCGCCCCGCGTGACGCCATCGACGCCTGCCTTTTTGAAACCGCGGGAACCGCCTGACGCCTTGACGGATCGACCTGTAATTCTCGTGGGCTGCGGACGACTGGGGTCGTCCCTGGTCGAAGGGTGGCTGAAGACCGGCGGGCTGGACCTGCGGAATCTGATCATCGTCACCCCGTCCTCCAAGCCGGTCGCCGAGACGGCGCGCGAGAAGGGCGCCCTGATCAATCCCGGCGACGAGGCCCTGGCCCGCGCCGACCGCGTGATCCTGGGCGTGAAGCCGGCCATGTGGCGGCGGGTCGCCGCCGACATGGATGCAAAGCTGGCGCCGGACGCCCTGATCATCTCCATGATGGCCGGGGTGCGGGCCTCAGCGCTTTCGGACGGCTTCAAGTCGCGGCCCGTGGCGCGTGTCATGCCCACCACCAGCATGGCGGTGGGCGAGGGCGTGGCCTCCATCTGGGCGGAAACCGACGCCGATCTGGACAAGGTGCGCGGCCTGTTCGGCCCCGTCGCCCGTGTGGTGGGGCTGGCCGATGACGGCCTGATGGACGCGGCCACGGCGGTGTCCGGCTCGGGCCAGGCCTATTTCTTCGCCTTTGTGGACGCCCTGACCAAGGCCGGGGTGGAGCAAGGGCTGTCGCCGGAACAGGCCGAGGCGTTGGCCTCCGGGACGCTGGTTTCAGCCGCCGCCGCCATGAAACAGGACGGCGCCCGCGCCGAGGACCTCATCGCGCGGGTGGCGTCTCCGGGCGGCACCACGCGGGCGGCGCTCGATGTGTTCGCGAAGGACGGATCGCTGGAGCGGCTGGTGTCCGAAGCCGCCGCCGCCGCGGTCGCCCGGGCGACCGAGCTGTCCGGCAGCTGATCCTGATCCGGATCTAGAGCCGGCCTTCGGCCAGACGACGCGAGAAGCGCATGAAGGCGCGGTCCGCGTCCTGCCAGGTGCTCTGATAGCGCGCGTCACGGATGTCGTGGCTGTACCAGTCATACCGGACCGGACGGACCTGGCCGTCAGCGGTGGTGATCTCGCCTTCGATGGCGGCGCCGCCGACGCTGAAGCTGCGGATGTAGTCCAGGCCCGGCGTGTCGCTCAGCTGCTGCCGGGTGGGCCGGTTCGGGGCCACGTCCGTCAGCACCAGATGGATGCGCGCCCCCTCATAGGCGGGATTGGACGCCAGCTCCCGCTCGAGCCGGGCCTCAAGGGCGCGGGCCTGTTCGGCCACCTCGGCGTGGCCGAGCTCCCGGCCGGCTTCGCGCTCAAGGCGGTCGCCGAGTGTGACCGTGACCTCGGCGGGCTGGGCATGGGCCGCGCCCGCCAAAGCCGCGGCGACGCCCGCGGCGGCGAGGAAGGAAAGTGTACGCATTGGCGAGCCTCCTGGCGAACCTGAATGACAGCCCCACGGCAGGAAAGATGCGCTCGATCCGCCGATTTCGCCAGAGGCGCCGCGCGAAATCGTGATGCCTCCGGTGTCAGCCCGGCAGCCGGATCACCGCCTTCAGCCCGCCCAGATCGCTGGCGTCCAGAGTGATGTCGCCGCCGTGACTGCGCGCCACGTCCCGGGCGATGGCCAGGCCCAGGCCCACCCCCTTGGTGTTCTGGTTGCGCGCGTCGTCGAGGCGGGAGAACGGACGGAAGGCGTCCTCGCGCTGGGCTTCGGGGATGCCGGGCCCGTCATCCTCCACCGCGATCTCCACGCCGCCGCCGACCCGGCCCAGCGACAGGCGCACGCGTCCGCCGTGGTCGGCCGCGTTGCCGGCCAGATTGGTCAGGGCGCGGCGAAAGGCGAGGGGGCGGACCCTGGCCTCGACGGACGGCTCGGGCGCGACGATCTCCACCTTCGCGCCGCGCTTCTTGATCTGGGCGCCTATGGCCTCAAGCAGGGCCTTCAGGTCGATGGACTGGGACGCCTCCCCGGCCTCGCCGCGCGCGAAGGCCAGGTATTCGTCGATCATGTGCTCCATCTCGTCCAGATCGCCCTGCATCGCCTGGGTGCGCCTGGTCTGGTCGGCGAGGGCCAGCTCCAGCCTCAGGCGGGTCAGGGGCGTGCGCAGGTCGTGGCTGACCGAGGCCAGCAGCACGGTGCGCTGTTCGATGTGGCGCTGGATCCGTTCGCGCATGTCCATGAAGGCGCGGGCGGCGGAGCGCACCTCGCGCGCGCCGGACGGGCGGAAACGCGGCGCGTCGATGCCGCGCCCGAAGTCCTCCGCCGCCTCGGCGAGCCGCTCGATGGCGCGCACCTGGTTGCGGATGAACAGGATGGCCACGGACATCAGCAGCACCGTGGCCAGGGTCAGCCACAGGACGAAGATGTGGCCCTGGGTGGCGATGGCCCGCTCGCGCGGGGCGATGATGCGCAACACCCCCTGAGGCTGCTGGACCTGGATGTCCACATAGGCCGGATAATCGGTGGTGCTGAACCAGAACGGGTCATCCAGCCGGGAGTCCAGAGCTTCGTTGATGGTGCGGTCGACCACGCCGAAAACGCTGGAATCCCGGTCGTCGGGCAGGGTCCGGCCTTCCTGCAGGGCGATGGACAGCTGCATCGACCGTTCCGCGCGGTCGGCGATGGTGGCCAGATTCGAGGGGGAGGGGTCGTCGCGGTAGCTCTCCACCGCCCAGGCGATCTCCCCGGCCAGGCCTTCGGAAAGACGCGCGGTCACAGTCTGCCAGTGGGCGTCAAAAAAGGCCCAGGTCACCGCAACCTGCATCAGGAACACCGGCAGGATGATGATCAGCAGCGACCGGCCCCACAGGGAGCTGGGCAGCCGCCGCCTGAGGAACCGGGCCCAGAACCGGGGCCAGTAACGCCAGGCGTGGCCGGTGGACGGGCTCATCAGTCCGGCGCCAGCATGTAGCCGACGCCGCGCACCGTCTGCAGATAGCGGGGGTTCTTGGGATCCTTCTCCAGCTTGCGGCGCAGGCGTGTCACCTGCACGTCCACGGCGCGGCCGGTGATGTCGGCGGTGTCCGACGCCAGTTGCATGCGCTCGACCGGCGCGTGGGCGCTCTGGGCCAGGGTCTTGAGCAACTGGGCCTCGGCCTCGGTCAGGCGCTGGGGCTGGCCGTCGCGGGTCAGCTCCAGCCGCTCCATGTCGAACAGGGCGTCGCCCAGCCGGACCTCCTTCGGCCCGATGGGCTTGGGTCCGGTGCGGCGCAGGATGGCGTCGATGCGCAGGCGCAGCTCGCGGGGGTCGAAGGGCTTGGACATGTAGTCGTCCGCGCCGCGCGACAGGCCCTCGATGCGGTCATCCGCATCCCCGCGGGCGGTCAGCAGCAGGACCGGGGTGCTGGATGTGGCCGCCTTGGACCGCACCCAGCTGGTCAGGGACAGGCCGTCTTCGCCCGGCATCATGATGTCAAGCACCACCAGGTCGAACTCCAGCAGCTCCATCAGCCGCCGCGCGGCGGCCGCGTGGGCGGCGCCGGTGACGCGGAATCCCTCGCGCGCCAGATACTCTTTCAGCAGCTCACGGATGCGGTCGTCGTCGTCCACGACCAGCAGATGCCGCCCCTCGCCGGGCGCGGCCACGGGGCCGGAACGGCCCGCCCCGGTATGGGAATCCGACGCGCTCACCGGACCCCTCCGCGCGGCGAGGCGTTGACCTGAGCCGCCGCGCCCGTTCTAAACGGAGAATCGGTGCAGGAGATTTTATTCAATGACGTTCGTTCCCTTCGACGATCGTGACGGCTGGATCTGGATGGACGGTGACTTCGTTCCCTGGCGGGAGGCGAATACGCACGTTCTGACCCACGGCCTACACTACGCCTCTTCCGTGTTTGAAGGCGAGCGTATGTATGACGGGGAAATCTTCAAGATCACAGAGCATTCCGAGCGTCTGCACCGATCCGCCGGCATGCTGGATTTCGAAATCCCGTTCAGCGTCGCCGATCTGGACGACGCCAAGCGCGCCACCTGCGCCAAGATGGGCTTCTCCGACTGCTACATCCGCGCCGTCGCCTTCCGGGGTCCCGAGCAGCTGAGCGTCTCGGCCTTCCCCAACAAGACGCGCGTGGCCATCGCCGCCTGGGAGTGGCCCAGCTATTTCGACGCCGCGACCAAGGCGAAGGGCATCCGGCTGGAGTGGGCCAAGTGGCGCCGGCCCGACCCGGCCACCGCCCCCTCGGCGGCCAAGGCGGCGGGCCTGTACATGATCTGCACCCTGTCCAAGATGGCGGCCGAGAAGAACGGCTTCTCCGACGCCATGATGCTGGACTGGCGCGGCTATGTGGCCGAGGCCACCGGCGCCAACGTCTTCTTCGTCCAGGACGGCGCGCTGCACACCCCGCCCACCGACGCCATCCTCGACGGCATCACCCGCCGCACGGTCATCGATCTGGCGGCGGCGAAGGGCATCGAGGTGGTGGTCCGCCACATCCGCCCCGAGGAGCTGTCCGGCTTCACCGAGTGCTTCGTCACCGGCACCGCCGCCGAGGTCACCCCCGTGGGCCAGATCGGCGAGTACAGCTTCACGCCGGGCGAGTTGAGCCTGGGGTTGATGGAGGATTATGGGCGGCTGGTGCGGCGTCAGGGCTGATCGGTCTCGACGGGCTTCGGTCTGGCGATCTTCTGATTGCGCCGGGCGCGCCATTTCAGGCCCAGCCAGACCAGCGGCACCGCAATCAGCGCGATCGGCAGCAGTCCGGCCACGATCAGGATCAGCCCGCCCAGCGTGGAGGTGAAGGCCGTCAGGGCATTGCTGAGCGCATTCGAAACCGGCCGCCATGCGCTGTCCGGCGCCAGTTGTCCGGCGGACTGATAGTTGACGGTCAGGCGCGAGGTCTGCACCCGCGTCCGCATGGTCTCCAAGGCCGATCTCGTGGCGTCCAGTTCGCCCTGCACCCGCGCCAGTTCGCGCTCCACCTCAAGAAGTTGCTCCAGCGGTCCCGAGCGGTTCGCCAGCAACTGCTGCAACCGGTCGCGCAGGGTCGTCAGGGCGTTCAGCCGCGCCTGTGTGTCCGTCAACTGCCGGGTCAGGTCTTCGCTCTCGGTCGAGGAGGAGGCGACCCGTCCGCCGGCGTCCTCCGCCTGTGCGCCGACGCCCTGGCGAAAGGCGGCGATCCATGCGGGCGTGGCGCGCAGGTCAAGCTGGGCCGACAGGGTGTCCTGTCCATCCCGGTTCGAGGCCGCCCCCAGCACCTGACACACCGTCGGACCCGCCTCGATGCAGGCCTGCTCATGCCGCGCCATCAGCGACAGCGCCTGCTCGGTGGGCAGGCTGAGGGTGTAGCGATAGACGTAGGCGATCCGCGCCGGGGTCGCGGGGGCGGGCGCCGTGGGCTCCCCGGCCGAGGCCGCAGCGTCCCCCGCCGGAGCGACCTCCATCATGGCGCCTTCGGCAGCGTCTTCGGACGTGTATTCGCTGGCCTGCCCGCATCCCGACAAGGCCACCACGCAGGCGACGACGATCAGACGAGTCCGCATTTCAAAACCTCCGGCATCACGGTTCCGTGATCAGCCGTCATCAATGAGGCGATATGGCGGCGGCCTGCGGCCGCGAGCGGTCTCGCCGCTCCCGATCATGAAGACGGCGTGGGCCCAGTGGGCTTGAACATCATCCGGAACGCCGCGCCTTTACGCCTGTCTGCTCGCTCCAGAATGAAGTCGCCGCCCATGCGGCGCATGGCGCTTTCGCAGATGGCCAGCCCCAGTCCGCTCCCGGAACGCGAATCTCCGGTTCCCCGAACGAACCGGGAGAAGCCGGAGTCGGGGAATGAGCGCGGCAGGCCCGGCCCTGTGTCGCGCAGCAGGACTGATCCATCGGCGGAAACCACAACGCTTACCCGTGTTCCGGCAGGGGTATGCTTCCGGACGTTGTCCAGAAGGTTCCTTATGACGAGGGCGATCAGGGTCGGATCGCCGATGACCTCCGTCGGCGTGTCCAGGCCGTCCGCCTCCAGGGACCATCCGGCGGACACGAGGCGCGGCGCGGCCTCGCGCAGGACCTGGGCCACGGTCTCGGCCAGATCCAGCGGCGCCGGGGCGAAGGCCGCGCCTCCATCCAGACGCGCGATGTTCAGCAGTTGCTCGATCAGTCGCGCCATCGCATCGACGTCGCGCATGGCCGCATCCCGGTCGTGGTCGTGCGGCAGGGATTCGAGCCGTAGCCTCAGGTCCGAGAGGGGTGTCCGAAGCTCATGGGCGGCGTGAATGGAGAAGTCGCGCTGGGCCGCGGCGCCGGCTTCGATACTGTCCAGGGCCTGATTGACGGCGTGGATCAGCGGCTGGACCTCCGCAGGCGCCGACGCGCCGACAAGCCGCTCGTGGCCCAGGGTGTCGAACGTGATCCGCCCGGCCTGGGCCGCGACCCGCCGCAGGTCGTGGAGACTGAACCGGACGATGACCACCGCGGTCATGACCAGAACCAGCGACATCGCCACGGCCGCCCATCCCAGTTCTGCGAGAGACTCGGCGAAGAAGGTGCTGGCGAGTGCAGACACGTCCGCCCGCGCCCGCGCCAGCCGGAACCAGACTCCGGCCTCCGGGACGTACAGTTCGGCGATGAGAAGAGGGCCGGATCCGTCCAGCGCCGGGCCGCTCGAGAGCACGACGTCGGAGCCGGCGGCGCCCGGCCGCCCCGACGGCGCCCTCGACTCCGAGCGATCCAGCACCGTCCCGTCGGCGTCCACCAGGGTGTAGCCATAGACCGGGCGATCGCCCGTCAGCAGTCCCGTGTAGGGCGGATCGATTTCGGACGAGGGCTCCGGGGGGTGAACGAACGCCACCGTCCCATCGGGACCGCGCCGGACGGACGGAGCCCACTCCCTGATCTGGGTAGAGAGCCCTCGCTCCTCGATCGCGAACTGGCCGCGCGTGAATTCCAGCGTCAGGATCGTGCCGGCGAGGATCAGCGTCAGGGCCGACATCACGGTCACGACGATCGCGAGCCTGACGTCGAGGCGATAGGCGCGCTTCATTCGCCGGTCTCGCACAGAACGTAGCCCAGGCCCCTGAGCGTCTTGACCTCGACCGTCGCTCCCGCCTTCGACAGCTTTCTGCGCAGCCGATGAATCAGGGTTTCGATCGCATTGTCCGACCAGTCCTGATGAAAGGCGTAGAGGTGTTCGCCCAGCATCCGCTTGGGCGTCACACGGTCGCCCGCCCGGATCAGCTTGTCGAGCGCGGCATGTTCCTGGGCCGTCAGCCTGACGGCCCCCTCCGCGACCGTGAGGCTCATGCTCTGGGGCGCATAGACGAGATTCCCGATCCGGAACTCGGTCACCGTGACCTCGGCCGAGCGGCGCCGGAGCGCTCTGAGCCTGGCCATCAGTTCGTCCGTCGAGAACGGCTTGACTAGGTAGTCGTCCGCGCCCGCATCGAGTCCGGCCACCCGATCTCCGATCTCGTCGCGAGCGGTCAGCATCAAGGTCGGCGTTCTCAGGCCGGCGGCGCGCGCTGATCTGACGAGGGTACGCCCGTCGCCGTCATCCAGCATGACATCGACGATGGACAGGTCATAGCTCGTTGATCGCCACGCGATCTCGGAGTCGGCGACCGTGGCGAAGACATCGACGGCGTGCCCGGCGTCCGTCAGCCGGCGGCCCAGCGCCTCCGAGAGCAGTCGATCATTCTCGGCCATCAGGATCCGCATCACGCTTTGTCCACGTCCGGGCCCGGGTTGGTCAACACCAACGTTCGGGGGCGGCCTTCAGCCTGGCTCTGCAAGCTGGCTGCAAGCTTCAGGGCGCAGGCGTGCCGGCCATGAAGCCAGCCGTAAAATGAGGACTCCCTTGTCAGACTTGATTCTTCCGGACCTTCAGGCGGTCCAGCGTCGGCGCAAACGCGTGCTCGGCTTCGCATCCGTAATCATGCTGTTCGCCGTCCTGACAGTCGGCTCCGGCTGGCCCGAGGGCTCATGGATACGGCGCGTCACCGGAGATGCCGGAATCCTCCTGATCCTCACCGCCATCGTCGGCCGCGCCTGGTGTTCGCTCTACATCGGCGGACGCAAGAAAAGCGAGCTCGTGCAGGAAGGTCCGTACTCCCTGTGCCGGAACCCCCTTTATTCCTTCAGCATCATCGGCACGTTCGGGGCCCTGGCCCAGACCGGCAGCCTGCTGCTGACCCTGGCCTTCACAGCCGTGACCGTGCTGATCTTCATGGCGGTGGTCCGGCAGGAGGAAGTCTATCTGTCGAGGGCCTTTCCGGAGGCCTACCCGATCTATGCAGGTCCGACGCCCCGATTTCTTCCAGACCCGAGGCTGTGGCGCACGAGCCAGGAACTGACCATCAGGCCCGGGCTGTTCGTCAGGACCCTGCTGGACGGCCTTCCCTTTCTGGCGGCCTGGCCGTTGTTCGAGTTCATCGGGCGCCTGCACGACGGACCCCTGCCGCCGCTGATGCGTTTGCCGTGACCAGACTCGTCATCTGACGCAGGAGGGCGCTCCCTCAATCTGCCGGAGGGGCAAGCCCGCGCCCTGCTGGCTTGCGCCTCACTCCCCCGCCAGCCGGAGGATCACGTCGTCCACCTGCACGCCGCCGCGGTCGATGACCAGGTTCTGGTAGTTGCGCTGGCCGTCGGCGGTTTCGGCCTGGACGTCGGCGACCTCCACCTGGAACTGGCGGCGCAGATAGGTGGACAGTTCGCCGGCGGTGACCAGATTGTCGCCGTTCTCGTCGGCGGCGCCTTCCAGCCCCGTACGCAGGAAGTGGGACAGATAGCCCCCGGCCTGGAACTTGTCGGCCACGGCGCTGGTCAGGTCTTCCTCGGAGGAGAAGACGCCCATGATGCCCGGGCGGGTGATGATGTCGCGGGCGAAGCCGCCGCTGTAGCAGGCGTCGATCACCAGCAGGGCGAGGCGGGCGTCCACGGTCTCGAACAGGGCGGCCAGCTCGTCGTCGGACAGGTCGCCGTCGTGGAGCGACAGCAGCTCGCGCCGGCCGTCCAGCTCGGCCGGGTCGTCGCTGTCTTCCTGCACGCCGTGGCCCGAGAAGAAGAAGATGAACAGGTCGTCCGGCCCGGCCTGGGCGGCCACCTCGCGGAACGCGGCGGTCACGGAGGCCCGGGTGGCCTGGGCGTTGGTCAGGACGATGCTGGCGGGGTTGAGCACGCCCTGACGAGCCAGTTCTTCCTCCAGCTTGATGGCGTCCTCGTCGGTGAAGGGCAGGTCGTTGTGGTCGCCGGGATAGTCCGAGACCCCCACCATGACGGCGAAGACGCGCTGGCCCGCCTGCACGGTGCGCTGGCGTTCGGATTCCTGGCCCTGCGTCACCGACAGGGTGTAGCGGCCCGTCTCGCCGGGCGCGAAGCTGGTGACCTGAATGGTGTATTCGCCGTCCTCGGCCAGCACCTCGGTCAGGCGCGCGTTGGTGCCGTCGGGGCCGTCGTCGTTGTCCAGCTGGTCGCCGGTGGGCGGGCTGAGCATCAGATAGGTGTCGAACTCGTCGGACACCGCGTCGATGGCCACCCGCTGACCGCGCCGGCCGATGAAGGTGTAGCTGTCGCTGTATTCGCCCGAGTTGAGCTGGGCGTCCCCGGCCGCAAGGCTGCCGCTGATGGTGTCGCCGATGGACAGGCGGCCGCCGGACGGCGCGGCCTGTTCGCCGCGGGTCGGCGTGTCGGCCACCTCGGCGCCCGGACGGGAGACGCTGAGCCGGTAGTCGCCGCTTTCGCCCGGCGCATAGCTGGTGGCGGTGATCTCGTAGGCGCCGTCCGCCGGCAGGGTCGTGATCAGACGGCTGTTCAGCCCGCCGTTCCCGGTCGGGTCGTCGTCGTTGAAGGTGGAGAAGCCGCCCGGCCCGGAGAGCATCAGGAAGGGGTCGAACTGGTCGGAGGTCAGGGCGATCTCGACCCGCTCTCCGGCCCGGCCGCGCAGGGTGAAGGTGTTCACATATTCGCCGCTGCGCAGCTGGGCGTCGCCCTCGCCGAGACGGCCCCGGACCTGCTCGCCCACGGCGATGGCGCCCGTGGCCGCGCCCGGCGTCGGATCGGGGCGCGACGCCCCGGCGTCGGCGCGGGTCACGCTGAGGCTGTAGCGGCCGGTCTCTCCGGCCTCGAAGCTGGTGGCGGACAGCACCACCTCGCCGTTTTCAGGGAAGGTGAACTCCAGCCGGCTGTTCAGCCCGCCGCGCTGGGACGGGTCGTCGTCATTGTCCTCGCTGAGGCCCAGGCCGCGCACCATGAGGTAGGGATCGAAGTCGCTGGAGGACAGCCGCACCACGACCCGGTCGCCGCGCCGTCCGCGCAGGGTCCAGCTGTCGCGGTACTCGCCGCTGTCCAGCCGCTCGTCGCCGGAGGCCAGGGTTCCGCTGACGGTCTGGCCGGGCTCGATCACGCCGCCGCCCGGGGCGCCGCCCACGGGGCTCCGGGCGCCGTCCACCACCGCGATCTGGTAGGCGCCAGTCTCGCCGGGCGCGAAGCTGGTGGCCACGATGCGGTAGCGGCCGGACACGGGCAGGCGCACGTCCAGGCGCGCGTCCAGATCGCCGGATTCCGCGTCGTCGTTCTCGTCGCTGAAGCCGCCGGGACCGTCCATCATCAGATAGGAATCCACCGCGCCCGAGGTCATCAGGACGGTCAGACGGTCGCCGCTGCGCCCGTCCAGCTCATAGACGTCCATGAACTCGCCGCTGTTCAGCCGGGCGTCGCCCGGGGACAGCTGGCCGCTTATGGTCATGCCGGGGCGCAGCACCTGCTGGGCGTCGGCCACGGCCGGAATGGACAGGCCCAGCGCGAGCGCGGCCAGGAGGGTGGAAGTCTTCATGTCGCGCCCCGAATCCAGAGAGGCGAACAGCCTAGCTTGCCGGACCGCTGCGGCAAACCGCCGTGATCGTGGCGCTCACCAGCGCAGGGCGTAGCGTCCGGTGAGGGCGCCGACCGCGCCGCACAGGAGCACCCCAAGGGCATACCATGTGGCCACGAAGGCGGCGGTCGCCTCGGGGCAATGCAGACCATAGGCCGTAGCCCCCACAGCGCCGGTCAGCACGCCCATGGCGGCCCCGGCCCGGACCGGGCGCGTGGGCGCCAGTCCTCGCGCCGAAAGCCAGATGAACGGCGCAGCGAAAACGGACACCTTCAGGATGTTGGCGGAGCAATAGCGCCAGGTGTCCCCCAGCCAGACGTCCATGCGCGCGTCGGGCGCCGAGAGCAGGATCTCGCCCGCGCCGACGGCCAGGGCTGCGCCGACGACGGCGGCGAACGCCAGGCCCGGCGGCCGCGCCGATGCGCCCGGACAGCCCAGCCGCAGCACCAGCCAGCCGCCGACGACGGCCAGCGCGCCCGTATAGGCGGCCTTGGCCCAGAACGCCGGGCCCTGGACTGCGGCACCGAGATCGGGACGCAGGCCGAGCAGGAACAGCACCGCCACGACGGCCGCCGCGGCGGCGAGAGTCAGGGCGGCGGGGCTCAGCCGGGCGGGCCCGACGGGCTCGAGCCCGGCGCCCAGGGCGTCGATGAGATCATCAGTCTTCATGGGCGGTCACGCTGGCGGTCAGGGTCTTCATGGCGCGGTGGACGCTGACCTTTGCCGCGCCCTCGCTGAATCCGTTGCGGTCGGCGGCCTCG